>NZ_JAPEMT010000001.1:900000-1167500 GCF_026342435.1 Streptomyces sp. NBC_00237
TGCGGGGGAGCCAGGACCGCCACCGGTACGTCGTACTTCACCGCGAGCAGCCCGGAGAAGGTCACGGGAATCTCGTAGGAGTACTGCTTGCGGGTACGCCGTTGCGTGACGATGGTCTCCACGCGGGAGCCCGGCGGGACCTCGCCCTCGATCTGCGAGTTCGAGGTCCAGCTGGTGGTCAGGGTGCCGCCGACGGAGGCCATGATGCCCAGCATCAACTGGGCGTTGAGCTGCGCGCTGCCGGTGGCACTGCCCGTGGTCGTGAACGCCCCGGAGGTCGTCACCGACGTCCCCGCGGAGTTCGTCACGCCGTTCGTCATCGAGTTCGTCGTGCCGTTCTCGGTGCCGTTGATGGTGTCGGACCCGATATCGTCCTTGCTCTGCTCGTTGGACACGCTGTTGGTGACCTTGTTTTCCATCGCGTTCTCGAGCTGGTTCTGCAGCTCCGTCCCGAACTGGGCCTGGAGGTCCAGCTGGAGGTGGTTCTGGAGCTGGAGCTGGAGCTCCGCGCCGACGCTGCCGCCGAAGGTGAGCTGGGCCTCGCCCTGCAGCGTCCAGGTGACCTCGTTCGACACGGTGAACTGGACGGAGTCGGTGAACTTCATCGTGGACGTCTGGCTGCGGTTGACGTAGGTGCGCGAGGAGAACGTGTCGGGCGGCGGCTGGCTGATGTTGCGCCGCTCCTCGATCAGCGGCTCCCCGAGATTCATGTAGGCGAGCCAGCCCAGTTTGAACGCGGACCCGGGGAAGGCGCCGAAGCTCGACTTGTTCAAGGAGAACCCGACGGGCTTGTGCCGTACGCCGTAGTCGTCGACGTAGACCAGGCTGGGGTGGTCCAGGACGGACTGCCAGGTCTGCTCGATATTGAGTTCCCGCAGATTCCTCTTCGTCAGCGGATGGCGCTTGGCCCGTTCCAGGTTGTACGCGTTGGAAGGCATTCCCCGTCCTCGACTGATCTGGTCGAACTGCGCTCGGCGAACGATAAATCGGTGACAGGCATTTCTGCATGTCCCGACAATTGAAATTACCGCCCGCTTCCGCACCTAAACGGTGGCTCCACCCGTTCATCCAAACGGGTGATCAAGGCTTGGTGACGGTTCTCAACTCGCGCACACCGGCGCTACGTTGAAGCGACCCCAGTAGCCCGACCATGCCCTTCCAGCAGCCCTGCCTATGAGTGCCGCGGCCTCGCCGCTGAGCGGGCGAGCCTATGAAATCCGGCCACTCCATCACTTTCGAGCCCCCCTCATCGAGGGGCGATTGGGCCTGCTTTCATTCCGCTGAGCCTGCGGTTATTCCGCGCGATAAATCACTGAGCTGAGCGGTCAACGTGTAATTCTCCACATTCAGAACAGGTGAGGTTTCGACGATGTACACCCAAGAACGCACAGCAATGTCGAATCTGGTGGTCGGCGGTCCGGTGGCGGTGAACAGCTACGACAACGCGATCGTGGCGGCACTGCTCGAAAACCGGCCGGTCATGCTCGTCCACGCCTTCAACGGCGGCTACCTGCGGCCCGCCGAGCTGAGGGAGGAGAGCCACGACAAGGGCGTCACACTGGCCACCGCGCTCGACCCGGACACCAAGGAAGCGCAGGGCCACCTCTGGTACATCACCCCCGCCGGATTCTTCGGGCAGCGACCGCTCTACTTCATCGAGAGCGCCGCGGGCCAGGTGACGCCCGAACCCGCAGGTGCGGGCGAAGCCGACGCCGGGCGCGGCGACGACGGCGCACCGAAGCCGCAGCGCCGGCGCATCACCGTCCACCAGGAGGCCCCCAAGAGCACGGCCGACACCGTCCAGGTCGGCCTGCCCGACAAGGTCGGTGACAAGTGGCGCGGGAAGAACGGCGCACCCGAGGACACCCAGCTCTGGGTCGTCACGGTAACGCCGTGGGGCGGGATCACCTTCGTGCCGATCACCCACCCCGACGCCATCCTCGGGTTCAGGGACCACGCGGTGACGGCCGACAGCGAGGCGCGTCTCACCTACAACTGGGGCGGCGACTTCACCGGGACGGTCATCAACACGTTCTACCCGCGCCTGCCCAGCGAGTGGAACGTCCCGTACCACCACGTCTTCACCTGATCCGCGGCCACCGTCACGCCGAACCCGTCCCGAGCCAACGCCCGCACCGCCTGGAAGAGGCACCACGATGCCCGTGCCCATCGAAGAACTGAAGCTGGAGATCGTCAACGCCGCCACGGGAAAGCCGCTCGGCGCCGAGGCCGCGCCGGGCGGGGACGGGGTGCTCGTCGTCCGCGACTTCCCCGACGCAGGCCCGCGCCCCGAGCAGTGGCAGCTCGCCCCCGTACAGGCCGCAGACAGCGAGGAAGCAGAAGACCACCCGGCGTACGTGATCCGCAACGCCGTCAGCGGCCAGGTACTCGACCACCCCGCCGCCGGGGACCACGCCGTCCGCCAGCAGGACGCCGCCGACGGCAACCAGCGCCAGCACTGGCACATCGTCCCCGTCGAGGGCGAAGCCGGCCTCTACTTCATCGAGGGCGCGAGCGACGCCACCGTCCTCGACCTCGACGAGCCCGCCGCGGACGACACCCGGATCATCCTGCGCGAGCACGACGACAGCGCGGAGAGCCAGCGGTGGCGGTTCGCGCCGGCCGACCCCGAGCGCACCAGCGACCCGGTGCTGAACTGGGCGGCACTGGGGCACTGGAACGGCCGCCAGTCCTGGCGCCTGGCCCCCTCGACCGGCCTGCGCCCGGCACCCGGTGCGGCGCCCGCCTTCAGCAACATGCTGCTGGTCCTGAAGCAGTTCGGCAGCGACCAGGACGCCGGCGAGTGGAAGAACGAAGGGGCCGCACACTCTCCCGGCGGGTGGGCCGGGGCCGGTGCACGGTTCCTCGCCGACACCACGGGAGAGGGGTGGGCGGACATCGCCGGAATCAAGCCCGCACAGGGAGCCGTGACCTCGTCCAGCAGGGGCGACGGCACCTTCGACGACGAAGAGCGCGTCCTGCACCCACCCCTGGGCTCCGCGAGCCCCGAGGACCTGTGGACCCTCGCGGACATGACGGGCAGCGGCAAGCCCGACCTCGTCGTGCTCACCGCTGACGGTGTCCGGGTATCCCCTCAGGACGAGGACGGGACGTTCGTGCCCGCGGGTGGTGAGCCGGCCCTCAAGGCGTTCGGACACGGTGAGCAGGCGGGCGGCTGGGTTGCGGACAAGCATCCGCGCTTCCTCGTCGACACCACCGGCGACGGCCGGCTTGACGTGGTCGGCTGCCACGACGACGGCGTCTGGGTCTCCCTCCAGGACGAGGACGGAGCCTTTGCACCGATCGGCGACGAACCCGCCCTCACGGCGTTCGGCCACGACGAGAAAGCGGGCGGCTGGCTCGCGGACAAGCATCCGCGCTTCCTCGTCGACACCACCGGCGACGGCCGGCTTGACGTGGTCGGCTGCCACGACGACGGCGTCTGGGTCTCCCTCCAGGACGAAGACGGCGCCTTCGCCGAACCCCTGTACGTCCGCGACGACTTCGGGGTCGACCAGGGGTGGAGCTCGGCCGAGGAGCACCCCCGGTTCCTGCTCAAAACCACTAGTGACGGAGCAGCGGACATCGTCGGGTTCGGGCCGCTGGGCGTCGTCGTCTCACGCGGACGCGGCGACGGCACGTTCGCGCCCTCGAATCTCATCCTGAACGACTTCGGGACCGCCCAGGGATGGACGAGCGCAAAACACCTCCGCTTCCTCGCCGACGCCACCGGCGACGGCACCCCCGACATCGTCGGCTTCGGCAACGAAGGGGTCTGGGTGTCGCACAACCGCGGCGACGGCCACTTCGATCAGGCCCAACTGGTGTGCCGGGGGTTCGGGTACAACGAGGACGCAGGCGGCTGGCGGGTCGACCGCCACCCCCGATTCCTCGCCGACATCACCGGCGAAGGGCGCGTCGACATCGTCGGCTTCGGCGGCCCGGGGGTGTACGTGGCCCGCAACCTCTTCCGCCGCTTCACGACGCGATAACCCTCGCAGCACCTCCGCAGCCGCTCCTCCCGGCGACCTGACATCGGCGGGGCGACCGCCACGGCATCCACGGCGCCTGAGCTCGGCCCCCTGATCCCGACACTCGGGAACCGTGTGGCGGATTCGGCGCCGTCGCATGCGGCGGCGGTTGTGGCGGGAGTGGCTTCGGTTTGGTTGTGGGGCGTTGCGCCCTCTTACGTGTTGCGGCGGTTGCCCTCGGTGTCGCAGGGCAGGTCGCTGGGCTGGTGATTGGCGAGGAAGTCGCGGGTGGCCTGCCGTTCCACTTCGGTGATTGCAGTGGGGTCGACGCTGATGGCGCCACCGAAAGGCCGGTCGACGTCACGGATGATGCACAGCGTCGTGGTCAGGAGCGCGGTGATGACGGCCAGGACGACGATCTGGCCCCGGTTGTTCCGGCGGGGCAGGCAGACCGCGAGGGCGATCACGGTGATGGTGAGCGTGGCCAGCAGGAACCAGAAGATGGCGCCGGGGATGCTGGGGGTGGCCTGGGTGAGGCGTTCCTCGCGTTCGTCGGAGCGTTTGTTGTCGGCGGCGATCAGCATGCCGAAGACCGGCTTGCCCTCCAGGGCGCGGAAGGAGCGCCGGACGTCGGTCGACCACACGCTGGGCGCGGGCGATCCGCTGCCGTCCCGGGCCATGGCGGGCCATTCCTGGGTGCGCACCGCGCGGGCGTAGCAGACGGCGTCGGCCTGGACCCGTTCGCGCTCGGCGGGGGTGGTGTACTCGGCGATCTCGGTGAGCTGGTCGAGTGCGCGGGCCTCGCCGCGGGCGGCGACCTCGGCCTTGCCGAACGAGCCGGAGGCGGTGACCAGGACGAAGGCCAGCAGCAGCACGGTCAGCGTCAGCAGCGGCCCGAGCAAGTCCTTGACCGCCATCCCCGCGTCATCGTCACTCATCAGCTTCGGCCGCAGGAACCGGTTCGCCGCCAGCCCCGCACACAGGGCCAGGACGGCAACGACGATGACGAGGACCACGGCACACTCCTGGGCATGGGGGCGGGTTCCCGCGGCTGCGGGAACCCGTCGTGATCATGACCAGCTGCGCGGTGGTGAAAGCGTGCAGGGGTGTACTGGCCCCCGAACGGGCGAAGCCGTCACACCGGACGCCCCGCCCGCGCCTTGAACAGGAAGCGGGCGGGTGCGGCTGCTCATCCGTTCACTGCCTCGGGTTCTACGACGAAGGCGTAGTTGCAGGTGGTGAGCGAGTCGTCCCAGACCATTCCCTCACCGCAGTCGAGGTCGAACTGTCTCAGTGCGCCGTCGCCGAAGTCGACGCAGCGGTGGTACTTCTGCGGGTCGTCGGGGTCGCCGTGGTATCCCTCGGTCGTGCACGTGAACGGGGCAGGTGCCGCAGTGACCGGGCTTGCCGCCACCGGCACGGCCATGCCTGCCCATACGAGCACGGCGCAGGCAACGGTACGAGAGAACAGTGCTGCCATGGGGACCTCCACAGTCCATCAGAACAGGTAATGGGAGCGGCGGACGTGAGGAAACGGCCACACTCGCGGGGCGGGGCGACGAGAGACGGGCAGACAGCGCCAGACCCCTGCGCAGTGCCCTCCCTGCCCGGCGGCCGGACGCACGCCGTTTCCCCTTATGGAAGGGCCGGGGCGTCCGCCGCGCGACCGGCTACTGGGGAGGGGATGGCCGAGAGGTCAGTTGCCTTGCGGGGTGTCCTGCGGGGCGGGGCCGATCACGTTGCCGTTGGAGCAGTTGTTGCGGTGGTTTCCGGTCCAGTCGCTGAGCGCGGGGACGACGGCGAGCTCCTGCACGCAGACGTCCTCGGCACTGAAGTTCCACTTGTTGGCGGGGTCGTCGCCGTTGTCGGCGTGGGCGGGTGCGGCCAGGGCGATGCTGCTGAGGACGAGCCCAGCCAGGGCGCTGATCTTCTTCATGCCCTCTCAACGATCAAGCGGCGCGCAGGATGTGCGACGGGTGACACCGGGACAACGCCCGCCCCTCTCACATGCAGTTGCCGGGCACTGGCCGGTGCCTGACAACTGCGATCCCATAGCCGTCAGGCCGGTTCCGTGTTCGACCGTGGTCCGCCAAGCTGACGTCGTCGGCCGCTCCGCCTCACTGCTGGCCGTGCACCTCGCGGGAATCCGGCAGGCCCGCTCGCACCCCGGCGTGTGAGCGGACCGGTGCGCATCGGGCCTGCCAGGACGAGAAGCAGAGGCTCCTCCCCTCGGTTTCAACAAGTACGTACTCAGAGGATGAGGAACAGGAACTACGTCAGGAGGAAGGCGGCTGCGGGGTGCACCCGAAAGAACGTCATCGACCCGATCGCCGCGTCCGTGATGACGACCGCCGGGCAACCCTCGTTATCGCACTCGCCGAGCGTCGAAAGGCACTGTGCGTCCTCGTGGACCTTGAGGCGGTGGAGGACGGACACCTCCCACTGTTCGAGCGCGTCGGCGTGCGGGGAGCCGGACAGCTCGTCGGCGTAGGAGATATTCAGGCGCAGCCTCGCGCAATGGGTTACCCACCTTGCCCGGTATAGAGCTCTGTTGGCTCTATACCGGGGCGGAATCCGCCTACGAACCAACGGCGATTTCCATTTTTGCACCAGAGGTGAAATTGAAGTCTACGTTTCCACCGCCAGGCAACTCTTCGGCTTTAACCGCGTATTTGGCCGATCCGTGCTTTCCGGGCCTTACCATATTCACCGCAACAGCCCGGTATGCCCTGCCATCCTTCATGAATACGCTGCCTGCTTTGACGTCGTTAATGATGCCCGTTTCCCATCGATATGCAGTTGTCGCGTGCCTCTCGGGCGTCGTAGTCGGTTCGTTTTCCTCTTCAGACACTTGATCTCCCCTGCGTAGGTCCGGTGGGCCATGGCCGATTCTGCTGGCACTGGACACACATTGCTGCCCCCTCTTGACAGGAGGTGAGCCCGCATGCCCTGCAATCCCCGCCCTCCGTGCTCTGTCCCGGGGTGCCCCGGGCTGACCAGCAACGCGATGGTCCTGAAGTCCTGATCTGCTCGGATTCGCCGTCACCCAGGGCAGCCTGAAGGTGAAGGGGAACACCGGTGACCATCACCCACAGCGTCAGCGGCTCCGTCGATGTCATCACCAGCGTGGGAAACCTCGCCTATCTGGAGTCCCAGGTGCGCGCGGACAGCCCCGAGAGGATCAAGTGCTGGGGCTTGAGCATCCAGTACCAGGCCCAGAAGGACTTGTGCATCGTGACCGAGGGCGAGCGATGGACTGCGGGCCGCCGAGGCCAAGAGCAACTCCACCAGCTCCGCTCAGGTGAGGAGGAAGGCGGCTGCGGTGGTGGCGCCGACGCAGGCGCCGGCCACGGTCTGGGCGACGGTGTGGTAGGTGAGTGCGACGCGGGACCAGCACACGGCCAGGGTCAGGACGTAGGCCAGGAGCCACCAGGGCGAGTGGACCACCGAGAGCATCGCGGGGATCGCGGAGGCGACCGCGCTGTCGACGCTGATCTTCCAGACGTGGTTCACGGCCAGCAGGACGACGGTCATCGCCCACAGGGCGAGCATCGCGAGGAGGATGCCGGCGGGGGCGTGGCCGAGGATCATGACGATCGACCCGATCCCGATGGAGGCCAGGATGACAAGGAAGATCGGGGGCCGTTTGGTGCGGTCGACGATGTTGCGGTCTCCCCAGGTGCCGCGTTTGCGTTCCCACTCGATGTAGGCCGCGGGAATGATCCCCGCGCACAGGGCGCCGAGCAGTCCCCAGGGGATGCCGCTCCAGTTGCCGGCGGCGGCGAGCCCGATGCCCGGCATGCCGGCGAGCAGGACGTTGCGCGGCTGGAGTACGTCGGTGACGGTCCGGGCCGCCGTCGTGCGGTCCACGCGCTCGTTCTCGTCAAGGCGGCCGGGCTGCCCGCCCGGCCGGTGCGTGTGGTCGTGCGGGCCCGGAAGTACGGGGTCGTCGGACGGTGTGGCGGTCATGTACTTCTTCCTCTGTGGCATCGTCGGGTCTACAGTCCCAGCCGCCGGTGCCGCGAGGCGTAACTGTCCAGCGCCTCACGCAGGTCTTCCCGGGTGAAGTCGGGCCACAGCCGCTCGCAGAAGTACAGCTCCGACTGCGTGGTCTGCCAGGTCAGATACCCCGACAGGCGCTGCTCGCCCGAGGTGTGGATCACCAGGTCCGGGTCCGCCAGCCCCGCCGTGCCCAGATGGGACGCGAACTCCCCCTCCCACCAGGACAGATCCCCGGCCGGCTCCTGCGGCCACCGGTCGCGGTACTTCCTTGCCAGCGACCGGGCCGCGCTGACGATCTCCCGCCGGCCGTCGTAGGCGACAGCGAGGGTGGCCTCCACCCCCTGTACCTGCTCGGTGCGCCGCTGTACGTCCTCGAACGCCTCCGCGACAGGGGCGGGCAGCAGCTCCAGGGCCCCGATCACCCGGACCCGCCATCGCTGCGCCTCGGCCAGACGCGTGCACAGGCTGGTGAAAGTTTGGTAGAGACCGGCGAGTTCCTCGGGGCTGCGCTGCAGGTTCCTGACGGACAGGATCCACTGCGTCACCATGAGGACCCCTTCTTCCTCGCACCACTGCAGGACATCAGGGATCTTGTCGATGCCGGTGCGGTGCCCCTCGTTCACGCTGAGACCGTGCTGGGCGGCCCAGCGCCGGTTGCCGTCGAGAACGAGCGCGACATGCGCGGGCACTCCCGGGCGCGCAGAAGCGGCGAGTACGGACGGTTCGGTCATGGCGGCTCCCGGCCAGAGGCGATGGAGAAGACGGAAAACGGAACGAGGATACGAACAGGAAAGGCACGGCCCTGTGTGCGACCACGGAAAGCCTGGCTCCCGGGACCCGGGGCTACTCCTCCCCGGCGTCACCTCAAGGCCCACATCACCCATTCGGCCCAACGAAGGGTGCCAGCGCAGGGCGAAGTCGCGCCCTGGCGGGGCTGCTGCCTGCATCTTTCGCCGCAGCGTCCATCGGGGCCGGAAGGAGCGCCCGGCCCGGCAGCGCTTCCTTCGGGTGAACGGCCGCGCGCCATTGCGGAGATGACGTACCGACGTTCCATACTTGCACCAAAGGCGTGTGGTGGTGCGGTTCGGCCCGCGGAGACGGACAAGGTGGACCCATGGGTGCGTGGGATGATCGCGGCATGCCCCGGAGCAGTAACGACGGCGTGCCGTGTGAATACGTCGCAGAAGGCGCCTGGCCGTATGCCGTCCTCACGGAAGACGCCCCTGCGGGCGCCCACTACGGACAGGCCATCGCCCGCAACCTCGAACGCGCTCTGACTGCCACCGGCCAGAGCCTGCGCTCCCTCGCCGAAGTCACCGGCATTACCCACTCCACCATCAGCCGGGTCCGCAGCGGCAAGGTCATGCCCGACATCGGCACGCTGGCCCGCCTCGAAGTCGCCCTCGGCTTCCCGCTCTGGCCCGGCCCCGACGTCATGCCCGTCAAACCCCCCGCTGCGTAACCCCCAAGGGCGTCCCCTTCGTGCTTGCTGACGGATTCTCACCCGGGCGACGCGCCTGCCGGGTGCATCCCCGGATCGTGGACGACAGTTTCACGATGAGCATGTATGCACCACTGTTGCGGCGTGAAGCGCTCCTGATCCTCCTCGACGCCCGCCATCATGTCGCCCTGCTGCCCACCGGACCCGACGGGCGGCTGGCGCTCCCGTCCATTCGCCGGCGCGAGCGCGAAACCTATGATGCAGCCGTCCGGCGCATCACCGTGGGCACCTTCCATGCCAGCACCCTGCGGCTCGGCGAGGTCATCGGCCGGGTAGAACCACCACCGCCGGTGCCGCACGCATGGTCGGCACCGGCCGCCCGCAGAGAAGCCCGCATCTTCTTCGCGCACTTCCCCAAGGGCAGCCCCAGCGTGACGGACCACAGCATCAGATGGGTGCCCCATACCTCAGTCGCCGAGGCCGTCACCGCACAGGACATCCCCGAACTCGGACCCTTCATCGAGGGCTACATCGACGGCTGGATCCCCGACGGCTGGATCACCCTCGGCCCGTAGCCGGTGACCTGCACAAACGCCCCCCGCGTTCCCGAAAGGGGCGGAGGGCGTTCCAGGGCGTCCATATTGCACATGAGCTGACCTGCGGAAACTCAGTTCTACGCAAGGCCCACGGAGGCGACACCGCCCCCGAGGGCGGCTCTGGACAGGTTAGCGGATGGAGGAGGGGGCTCGCTCGAAGGGGGAGGGGACGGGGAAGTAGGCGCCGAGGAAGGCGCGGACCACGCGGTCCTGTTCTTCGGGCGGGACCTCGGCCGTCGGGGATTCGCCGATGCAGAAGATGGTGTGGCTGCGGGCGGAGAGAAGGCGGCTGAGGCGGGTGTGGTGATCGTAGGAGCCCGCGTTGACCATGGTGCAGGAGATCGTGGCGGGGGCGGAGGTGCCCGTGAGGTAGCCGTAGTGGTGGTGCAGGGAGGCCGCGACGGAGAGGTCCGTGGGGGCGCGGAAGCGGCTGCGGGCGGTGGCGGCGGTTTCGGCGGGGAAGCGGTCGGTGAGTTCCGCCAGGACGCTGCGGCGCAGGGGGTGCGGGGTGTGCAGGAAGCCGTGGGTGGCGGTGCGGCCGAAGGCGCTGTGGAGGAGGTTGCGGTTGTTCTTCGCCGCGCCGAAGTAGCCCTCGTCGGTGGGGGAGGAGGGGGTGGGCGGGATGGCGGTGGGGGAGCGGAAGAAGAGGGCCTGGCCGTTGCTGGCGAAGAAGTCGCGGGGGGTGACCGGGCGGCCCAGGAAGACGTCGTCGTTGAAGTAGAGGAAGTGTTCGGAGAGGCCCTCGATGCGGTGGAGCTGGCTCTCGATGGCATGGGAGTTGAAGGTGGGGAGGGCCGTGGGGTCGGCGAAGATCTCGCGGTGGGGGACGACCTTGACGCCCGGGTGCTCGGTGTTCAGCCAGGCCGGGGTCTGGTCGTCGGTGACCAGGTAGATCGTGCGTACCCAGGGGGCGTACATCGCGAGGGAGCGCAGGGAGTAGCGGAGTTCGTCGCGGTTGCGGAAGCGGACGTCACCCGCGTCAGCGTCGGCGTTGGCACCCGCGCCCGCGTCGGCGTCGGCTTCGGGGGAGTCAGAGGCGTTCCCGGTTTCGTCCGGGAGGAGGCCCGCGGCGCGTTTGGCGGAGTCGCGGCGGGCGCGCCAGGCTTCGTCGGAGTCGTCGACCCAGGTGTAGACGACGTCGATGGGGAAGTCGACTTCCCACATGAGTTTTTCGGTGAAGGCCGCGAGGGTGGGGTGGTCGCGGTCGGCGACGCGCAGGGTCGCGTCCGGGGTGAGGTGGGGGAGGCGGGGGCCCAGCAGGGTGGTGCCCCGGGGGGCCGTGCGCCAGCCGGGGAGTTCGTCGTCCTCGTCGGTGAGGGACCAGAACTCGACGGTGCAGCCGAAGGCGGGACCGTAGCGGAGCGAGCGGCTTTCGCTGGCGACCGGCTTGAAGATCCGTACGCCCGCGGGCTCGCCGACCTCGCGCAGGCGCTCCGCGAGCACCGCGCCGGGGGCCGTGCCGCTGGGGCCGACCAGTTCGGCGTAGACCGGCTTGCCGTGCAGGGCGGTGGCGAGGGCGTCCAGGGCGTCCGTACGGCGTTCCAGCTCGACGGCGATGCGGTGGGAGCTGGAGTCGTCGCGCAGGAGGACGTACGGCACCTGGTGGGCGGTGAGGGCGTCGGCGGCGAGTTCGAGGTTCCAGGCGGCCATCCGGGGGGCCAGGACGTCGTCGCGGACCTCGGCGAGGCGGCCCGCCGAGCGGACGAGCTTGCCCGTGCGGTCCTGGGCCTGGAGGAGTACCTCGCGGGCCTTCTGTTCGTCGGCGGAGCCCGCGAGCATCGAGACGGGGGCGGCCGGGGTGAAGCTGCGGCTGCCGCCCGCGGCGATGCGGTGCGCGGTGCGGTCGGCGCGTTCGGCGAGGCGGCGGGGGTCGTCGCGGCGGGCCACGAGGCGGCTGAAGAGGTCTTCCCAGAGAGCCGTGACGCGGTGGGAGCTGAAGCGTTCGTAGACGCCCTCGCGGGCTGCCTGGCCGTACGCGCGGCGCATCTCGTCGTCGGCCATCAGCTTCGACATCGCGACGGCGAGGGCGTCCTTGTCGCCGGAGGGGACGAGCAGGCCGTCCACGCCGTGGCGGATGATCTCGGCGGGTCCCGTCACGACGTCGTACGAGACGACGGGGACGCCCGCGGCGAACATTTCGAGGAGGACCAGCGGGAACGCCTCGCTGCGGGAGGACTGGACGGCGAGGCCGGCGGCGGCCCACTCCTGCTCCATGTTGGCGCTGCGGCCCAGGAGTTCGACCCGGTCGTGCAGGGCGAGGCCCTCGATGAGGCGGCGCAGCCGCACCTCGTGCGGGCCGTCGCCCAGGATGCGCAGCTTCCAGCCGGGGTGCTCGTCGGCGATCTGGGCGAACGCCTCGATGGCGTGGTCGACCTGCTTGCCCGCCATCAGGCGTGCCGCCATGACGATGGTCTTGTTACCGAGGTCGGAACGGGGGCGGAAGCCGTCCGGCACGGCGTTGGGGATGGCGTGCAGTTCGGGGGCGGAGCGGCCGAGGGAGTCGGCGAACCAGTCCTTCGTACGGTCGGTCAGCGCGACCAGGGCGTCGATGCGGCAGGCCAGCGCGAGGAGCGGTTCGACGTCGGCGCCGCGCTGCTGGGAGGCGCGGTGCTCCTGGTTGACCGTGATGACCCGGGAGGGCACCAGCTCGGCGACCGCCGCCATCAGGGCGGGGGAGGTGCTGATGACGACGTCGCTGTCGAGGGAGCCGAGCGCACGGGTCAGCTCGATGTCGGTGAGCCGGTCGAAGGTGGGCTCCCAGGAGGGCTTGATCAGCTCGCTGGGGAGGGAGGCCAGGGTGCGGCAGGTCTTCTCGTCGAGGTCGTGGTCGCGGACCGGGCGGGCGTACGGGCCCGTGCGGTCGACGAGATAGCGGCGGGGGACGTCCCGGCCGGCGGGGAAGAAAGGTTCCTCCCGGGTTTTGACGACGCTGAGGACCTCGACCTCGTGGCGGGGTGCGAGGTGGGCGGCCTGGGTGTAGACGGCCAGCTCGGTGCCGCCCATCTCGTCGCCCCAGGTGAGCAGGAACGTGATCTTCATCAGGCGGTTTCCTCGGGCGTGGGGGCGGTCGTCGGCGCCGGTACGGCGTCGGTGGGCCGGGTGGTGGCGGGATGTGCGGCGGCGTGTGCGTCTGCGGGGCGCGCCGGGTTCGGCAGGGGGGCGCAGTTCACCGCGAAGGTGCCTGCGGCGGAGAGGTGCGCGTGGACGCGCAGCAGGGCGCCTGCCGGGGTGGCGATGGTGCGGAAGGGCGTACGGAGCACCTTCTTGGGGTTGCGTACGTCGGTGAGCCTGCGGCCGATCTTCGCCCGGCTGCGGCCCCGCTGGAGCTGGAAGTCCCACATGCGCGCCGACTTCGCGCCGCGCGCCATGGCATCCAGGGGTACGTCGAAGGTGAAGCGGTCGCCGTCCCAGTCGGGCGTCACGCGCACGGTCGCGGACGAGCTTCCACGGCGTACCGCTTCGAGCGTCCAGGCGTGGTGCGGGGTGGCGGTCGTCAGCAGGCGTCCTTGCACGGTGACCCGGTCCCAGTACAGGTCGAAGCCGAGCAGTTCCGCCTGTTCGCGGGGCCCGGACACCTTGATCATGGCGTGCCCGTCGACCGAGCGGACCGGGCGGAACAGGGCACCACTGGTGGTGCTCGGGGAGTGCGGCAGCGTGGGGCCTTCGGGCGCCGCGCCGGTGGGGTCGGCGATGCCGTAGCGCATCTCGTGGCCGGTGCGGTCCGTGGTGACGACCGTGAGCCTCCACACGCCGTCACAGAGGCGGGGGCCGGACAGGTCGGGTGCGTCGTGTTCCGCGTGGCGCAGCGGGACGGTGGCGGTGAGGAGCAGGCCCTCGGGGTGCGACTCCTGTGCCAGTGTCACGCTCTGTCGCCGTCCCCGGTGCTCCAGTACGAGCCGGGTGTGCTCGAGAGGGGTGCCCGGGTCGGGGCAGCGGACGGCCAGATTCAGGGTGCGGCCGGAGACCAGGGAGAGGTGTACGGCGGCGAGCGTGGGGCGGGAGCCGACCCGGGCGCCCAGCGCGGGAACGGTGTTGATCCGCTCTACGCGGCGGCGGACGCGGCCTGCGGTGCGGCGGGCGCGGTGGACGGCCTTGACCGCCTGGGAGAGCAGGGCGTCGTTCATGAGCAGCTCGGGCGACGGGCCGCGCGGGTGTCCGGGAGGGCGGCGCGGGTGCTCGGGCGACGAGCGGCACCGGTGGGGGCCGTACTCGCGAAATCGTCACTCACGGTGATGTCCATCTCTCTGTTCGGCCGCTGGCCGGTCCGGGTCCCGGCATGGTGCCAAGGGCTCGCGTGCTGCGGCAAATCCCAGGGTGCGGCCGACTCCCGGAAGGCGGGGGTGTGATCAACGCCACTTCGTGACGGGGGAGCGAACGCACCTTGAACTCCCTCTGTCCTCAGTGATGACAGAAGCTCGACGTAAGTGGCGTGATTGTTCCGTTTGTAAAGTTTAGGTGAAGGGGTCGGCGAACCGGTCCTGGATCATCCGTTGTGGGCGAGGGGTAATGAAGCAGATCGAGGACGCGAAGGCGACAGGGCAGCAGGCCGAGGTCTCCGGCGTACGTGCCGTCGTTCCCGGTGCTCGCGCCGCTGCCCCTGACACTCCGGTGGCGGTGCGTGCGGCCGGAGCCGTCAACACCGAGGCATCCCCGCTGGTCGCCGCGTACCGCAAGGTGGCCCCCATGCGGCTGCGCAGGGCGATAGCAGGGCGGTACTCGCCCGAGATGCGCCGCGGCATCAAGAAGGCCGTCAGCGCGGCCACCGTCGTGCAGAGCGTCCGGCAGGCCCGCAACGCCCGCCTCGGTGCCCAGTACCGTCCCGTGATCGCCTCCTCCGGCGGCTCCGTCGTCGCCGTGGAGGGGCGCCCGCGCATCGCCTTCACCGAGGAGCGGCTCTCCCCGCAGGCGGCCCGCAGAGCCAACCTCGCGGCGGTCACGGCCGCCCTGGAGGGCGCGGACATCGACTACTTCTGCGTACGGGGCTGCGCGACGGGCAGTCAGGGCGGCCAGGGCGGTCAGGGCGGCACCACCACGGTCGCCGTCTCCGCGGTCGACCGGGGCCGCGCCCTGGAAGCCCTCCAGGAGCTGTGCCGCAACCTCCCCGGCTACTTCGGGGCGCACGGCGGAGAGGACAGTCCGCGCGTCGCCCCCGCCTACCGGGGCGCGGGCTGGCGGCGCTACGAGCAGGCCGCCTCCGTGCACCTGTTCTGGTACCGCACCGACGCCACCCGCCGCCTCGTGCTCGGTCCTGAGAGCGGATGCGAGATCGAGTTCTGGACGCGCGAGACGGACGACCGGCTGACCGCCCCCCGGCGCAACGCCGTCACCGAGTCGGTGCCCGTCGTGGCCGAAGCGGTCCAGGTGCCCGTCGCGACCTTCACCGCACCCCACGGGACGCGCGACGCGTCGCCCGTGAGGGTGCGCACCCGTGAGGAGTTCGTCACCGTCCTCCCCGACGACGTCACCTTCCCCGTCGACGTCGTCTACACCTGGGTGGACGGCTCCGACCCGGCCTGGCTGGAACGCCGGGCCTCGGTCTCCGGCAGCTCGTACCACGAGGAGGCCGCCAACGCCGCCCGGTACGCCGACCACGAGGAACTGCGCTACTCCCTGCGCTCGCTGGAGATGTACGCCCCCTGGGTGCGCACCATCCACCTGGTCACCGACGACCAGACGCCGGACTGGCTGGACACCTCGCAGCCGGGCCTCAACGTCGTCAGCCACCGCGAGATCTTCGCCGACCCCTCCGCGCTCCCGACGTTCAACTCGCACGCCATCGAGAGCCAGTTGCACCACATCGAGGGGCTCGCCGAGCACTTCCTCTACTTCAACGACGACGTCTTTCTGGGCAACGAGGCGACTCCCAAGGACTTCTTCCTCTCCAACGGGCTCACCAAGTTCTTCCCGTCGCCTGCGCTGGTGCCCCTCGGGCCGCCCTGTCCGGACGACGTCCCCGTCTCCATCGCGGGCAAGAACAACCGCGCCCTCATAGAGGAGCGCTTCGGCACCACCCCGGTCGGCAAGATGCGGCACGTCCCGCACGCACTGTCGCGCAGCGTCCTCGCGGAGATCGAGACGGAGTTCGCCGTACAGCACCGGGAGACCGCCGCACAGCGCTTCCGCAGCAGCAGCGACATCGCCATCCCGTCGTCGCTGTACCACTACTACGCGTTCCACACCCGGCGCGCGCTGCCCAGCGAGATCGAGTACGTGTACATCGACGTGTCCAAGCCGAACGCGGCCAACCGCCTGGACCGGCTGCTCCTGGACCGCGACAAGAGCGCGTTCTGCCTCAACGACACGCTGTCCACGGAGGCGGACCTGGCGCGCAGCAACGCCCTGCTGCGGCCGTTCCTGGAGAGCTACTTCCCAGTGCCGGGCCGGTACGAGCTGCCGTCGAGCTGAATCGTTTCTTCAGCCGGTCCGGCTGAATCGTCCCTCCGGCCGGTCCGGCTGAGCCGTTGCCTTCGGCCGGGCCGATCTGAATCATCCCTTCGGCCGGTCCGGCCCCTTCGCGAGAGAGTCACCGTGCGCCCCCTGCCCTCCCGTCGTGCCGTCGTCGCCGGTCTCGTCGCCGCCACCGCCGTCGGCTGCACCTCCCGGCAGACCGGCGCACCGCCGTCCCCCCTCGACGAGAAGCTGCCCGCGCCGCGCGCCGCCGTGCACCCCGACGACGACGGCAGGAGCGGCACCAGGGTGCTCCAGGTCCTCGCCCACCCGGACGACGACCTGTACTTCATGAACCCCGAGGTCCAGCAGTCCCTGGACGACAACGACGCCGTCGTCAGCGTCTACGTCAACTGCGGTGAGAGCGGCGGCCGGAACAAGGTCCCCGGCGGCCCCCCGCCGCGCCCCGACGTGGCCGCCTACGCGGGCGCCCGCCGCCAGGGGCTGCGCCAGGCGTACGCGCTCATGGCGACCGGCGACGCGAGGGCCCCGTGGACGTCCATGGCCACTGTGCTGCCCGGCGGTCTGCCCGTGGAGACGAGCATCCTCGACGGCCACGAGGGCGTCCAGCTCGTCTTCCTGGGGGTGCGTCAGCGCGGCCCCGGCGGGCGGGCCCGCCGCCAGGGCCTGCCGCACCTGTGGGCGGACCCGGACGCCGTCACCGCCACCCTGGTGAGCACGGGATCGCCCGTGACCGCCCCGCACCCCGTCACGCGCCGCTCGCTGATCGACGCGCTGGTGCACCTCCTGGACCTCCACGAGCCCACGCTCGTACGGATGATGGACACCGACCCGGACCGGCAGGTGCACGACGCCCACCACCGGGTCCACCACGACCAGCCCGGTTACTCGGACCACCCGGACCACACCGCCACCGCACTGTTCACGCAGGCGGCTCTCGCCGAGCACCTCAAGAGGCGCAAGGGAGCCCCCTGTGCGGTCGTCTCCTACCGCGGCTACTTCAACGAGCGCTGGCCGCACAACCTGCCGAGGCGCACCGTCAGCGGCAAGGTCACCGTCCTGAACACCTACGGAGGCACCCCGGAGGGCTGCGACTTCGTCGCCGGGTGCGGCGACTACGACGTCGGCCGCAACCGCTCCCGGAGCACCGGCTGGGTGCAGCGCACCTCGCACCGGCACCCCACCGCGGCCCCGCGCGTGCGCCTGGACGCCGACGGGCGGCTGACCGCCTTCGCGGTGCTCTCCGGACAGGCCGCCATGTGGCAGGAGGAGGGGCGCGACGGCGGCACCTGGTCCAGGGCGCGGCTCCTGGGCGGCGACGGCCTGCTGCCGGGGCTGACGGCGTCCCTCGGCAAGGACGGGCGCTGGCAGCTGTACGCGGAGCGCATCGCGGAGCTGGGCGCGAAGGCCCGGCACAACCGCCGGGAGATCGTCACCACCACCCAGCAGCGCGCGGGCGGCCCGTTCGGCGCCTGGGTGTCGCTCGGCAACCCCGAGCACGACCCCGAGCACGGCCGCCGCGTGGGCACGCCCGTGGTGGCGACCGCAGGAGACGGCACGACCTGGCTGTTCGTACGGAACTGGGCCAAGGGCGTCTCCTGCCGCCGACGCGGCACCGACGGGCGCTGGAGCGCCTGGCAGGACCTGGGCGGCGCGGAGGTCCAGGAGGGGCTGTGCGCCGTCACCGACGGGGCGGGGCGCGTCCACGTCTTCGGCAGTGGCCGAGGCACGGTGCACCACTGGCGGCAGGAGCACGCCAAGGGACCCGTGACGTTCGCGGCGACCGGGCTTCCGGCACCGGCCGACCCGCCGACCGCCCTGCTGTGCTCCGACGGCTCACTCCTGCTGGCCTACCGCGCGGCAGGCTCCGCCGAGCCGCTGGCGCACCGGCTGCCCGCCGGAGCGAGGGCGTGGAGGCCGGTGCGTACGGGGCTGGTGGCCCGCGGCTACGGGGCGCTCGCGCTGCACGCCGAACGGGGCGGCGGTGTCCTGCTCGCCGCCCGCAACAACGCCGGTGGCACCAGCCTGGCGACCCTGGGCACGGACGACGTCCCGCGCTGGTCCACGGTGACCGGCACGGTGGTGGGGGCCGCGGCGCTGGCGGCCGACGCGTCGGGGCGCACGGTGCTGGCCAGGGTGGCGCCGGACGCGACGCTACAGACGGTGTTCGTGCCGGGGCTCACTTCCGCGTGACGCGCACCGTCCTTGAGGCTTTGAGGCTTTGAGGCGACCCGTCCTTGAGGTGACCCGTCCTTGAGGTGACCCGTCCTTGAGGTGACAGGGGCTCACTTCCGGGTGATGCGCACCCGGTGGTTCCCCGACTCGTCCTGGTCGAGGACGTCGATGCGTACCCGGCGCTCCCTGTCGGTGAAGGACGTACCGGGTTCGTAGGGGGCGTCGGAGAGCTCCAGGTGGACGTTGGGGCGGCGGGTGCAGCCGCCGCTGTCGCGTTCGCTGTCGGCGACGGTGATGGGACCCTGGCCGGTGTCCACGTCGGCGTCCACCCGGTAGATCAGCACCCCCGGCTTGCAGACCGCCTCGTCGTTCCCGGCGCGGGTGCGCACCTCGACCGCGTACCCCGACGTGTCGCTGAGCGGCACGAACGCGAGCTTGCGGCCGCCGGTGGGCGAGGCCAGCGGGGCCAGGGTCAGCTCGGTGGGCCCGGGGCCGACGGCGCACCCGATCTGGCGGGCGTCCAGCCAGCCCAGCTTCCACTTGTGCCAGCCCAGGAGGTCGTTGTTGGCCCCCCAGTCCTCGGACATGATGTCCCAGTGCCCGACGGACGCCCCGCCGTCGCTGGTGTAGAGGTCGGGCAGTCCGAAGACGTGGCCGTTCTCGTGGGGGAGCACCCGGAAGCCCGTCTCCGCGTACGAACCGGAGCCGTCGTCCTGGCGGCTGTAGACGAACGAGGTGTTGGCGAGCGGGACGCCGTCCGCGACGGGGGCCTCGTGGTTGCCGGAGAAGGTCACCGACAGGACGGTCTCCAGGGCGGAGGGGCCCGCGTTCGGGGTGACCAGGATGTTCACCAAGTCGTAGGCGGAGAAGTCCACCTGAGGGTCCGCCATGGCGACGATGTCCTGTACGAGCTGCTGGTAGCCGGGCTCGAAGGGCGCCCCGCGCTCTATCCCGTACCCGGCGAACGGCAGCGGCATCCGCAGCCAGTCGGTGATCGGCGCCCGGGGGGTGTACCGCAGCCGCCCGTAACTGCTGGTCTCGAACCAGGCGGCGGTCTGCGGGGCGAACTCCTGGAAACGGTCGAGGGCGCGTCCCTGTCCCGGTGCGTCCGAGAAGTCGATCATCAGGTTGAGGGCGCGGACCTCGCCGGTCGAGCGGGTGTATCCGGACGGGGTGGGCATGCCCTCGGACATCTGCACGCCCCGGGTGCCCGCGATCCGGCACGGCTGCGCGGCGGCCTCGGCGGCCTCGGGGGAGCCGGGCGGCCCCTCGGGCTGCGACCGCGTGTGTACGACGGCCCCCGCCTCGCCCGCGCGGAGTTTTCCGGCCGGTCCCGAGGAGGCCCGGCCGGGGTCCGCCAGGGGGGTGCTCGCGGACGTCACGGCGGCGAGGGCGAGGGCCGCCAGGGCGGCGAGGGTGAGCGCGCGGCGCGGGGCCCTGCGGGGGTGGCGGCCGTCGGCGTGGCGGCCGCCCGTGGAGCTGCCGCCCATGGGGAGGGGGCCGCCGGGTATGCCGGGGCGGGGGCGCGGCTGCTGCATGGGAATCGCCTTCCGCTCCATGCAGCCCTGCCCGTTCTGTCACGGACAGTCCCGACTGCTCCTGTTTGCCCACCCTCCGGCGGAGGGTGCGGGGGCGCTCGCTGGGTGGGCCGAAGGTGGGTTGACGTGTGACTCAGGTCACATGGCGATGCGGAAATAACCGGGGACTGCTTCCCCGTTTGGAACTGTGTCCGCAGGAAGTGGGGAAGCGTTCCCCGTTTTTGCGAGAAGTCCTCAGCAGAAGGAGATCCGCCGTGTCGAGCGGAACCGAAGCACCCGCCGCGCGCAGCCGCGTCCCGCGTCCGCGCGCGGACGCCCTGCGCAACAGGGAGCGGATCGTCGCGGCGGCCCGCGAGATGTTCGTCGAGCACGGTCCTGACGTCCCGCTCGACGAGATCGCCCGCCGCGCGGTGATCGGCAACGCCACCCTCTACCGGCACTTTCCGGACCGTAAGGACCTCATCCACGACGTCGTGCTGTCCGTGCTGTCCCGGGTCGCCGAGCGCGCCGAGGAAGCCGTCCTCGACGTCGCGGAGGAGCGCGGAGACGCCTTCGGGGCCTTGCGCCGCTTCGTGCACGAGGCCGCCGACGAGCGGATCGGGGCTCTGTGCCCCATGCTGTCCGAGGGCTTCGACAAGAACCACGCGGACCTCCTCGCCGGAAGCGAGCGTCTCGAAATGGCGGTCGAGGACCTCATGGGCCGGGCCCGCAAGGCCGGTCGTCTCCGCGCCGACGTCGCCGTCGGAGACCTCATGGTGGCGCTCTCCCAGCTCACCCGCCCGCTGCCCGGCAGCGCCTGCGTGAACTTCGACCAGTTCGTCCACCGTCATCTGCAGCTGTTCCTCGACGGGCTAGAAGCGCCCGCACGCTCCGAACTGCCGGGCAGCGCGGCGACCCTGGAAGACCTCCGCCGACCCCAGTGACCGGCCACCAGGCCCCTCGTAGCTAACTCCACACACCAGCGCGGCTCACGCCCGTTTCCTGCCTTTTCGCACCCCTAGGTGGCTACTCCCATGCCAAAAACAGACCTCAACCCCTCCCTGTCGGCCGAGTCCATACCCGACCCCAACCGCTGGAAGGCGCTCGTCTTCATCGCGCTCGCCCAGCTGATGGTGGTCCTGGACGCGACGATCGTGAACATCGCGCTGCCGTCCGCCCAGCAGGACCTCGGCATCTCCGACGCCAACCGGCAATGGGTCATCACCGCCTACGCGCTCGCCTTCGGCGGTCTGCTGCTCTTCGGCGGACGCATCGCCGACCTGTGGGGCCGCAAGCGCACCTTCCTCGTCGGCCTGATCGGCTTCGCCGCCGCCTCCGCCCTCGGCGGCGCGGCGACGAGCGAGGCCATGATGCTCGGCTCGCGCGCCCTCCAGGGCGTCTTCGGCGCCCTCCTGGCGCCCGCCGCGCTCTCGCTCCTGGCGGTGACGTTCACCGACATGAAGGAGCGCGCCAAGGCGTTCGGCATCTTCGGCGCGATCGCCGGCGGTGGCGGTGCGGTCGGCCTGATCCTGGGCGGCTTCCTCACCGAGTACCTGAACTGGCGCTGGACCTTCTTCGTCAACATCCCCTTCGCGGTGGTCGCCGCCCTGGGTGCGTACCTCTTCATCCGTGAGCCCGCGGGCGGCCGCAACCGCGCCCCGCTCGACATCCCCGGCGTGGTGCTCTCCACCCTCGGCCTGGTGGCCCTGGTGTACGGCTTCACGCGCGCCGAGGGCGACGGCTGGCTGGCCGGGTCGACCCTGGGCCTGTTCGTCGCGGCGATCGTCCTGCTGGCCGCCTTCGTGGCCGTCGAGGCACGGGTGAAGCACCCGCTGCTGCCCCTGCGCGTCCTGCTGGAGCGCAACCGCGGCGGCGTCTACGCCTCGCTGGGCCTCGCCGTCATCTCGATGTTCGGCCTGTTCCTGTTCCTCACGTACTACCTCCAGATCGTGAAGGGCTACTCGCCCGTCATGACCGGCTTCGCCTTCCTGCCGATGATCGCGGGCATGATCACGGGCTCCACCCAGATCGGCGCCCGCCTGATGACCCGGGTGCCGCCGCGCCTGCTGATGGGCCCCGGCTTCCTGGTCGCCGCCCTCGGCATGCTGCTCCTGACCCAGCTGGAGATCGGCTCCTCGTACGCCGGTCTGATCCTGCCCGCGCAGCTGCTGCTCGGCCTCGGCATGGGTACGGCGTTCATGCCCGCCATGTCGCTCGCCACGCACGGCGTCGAGGCGCGGGACGCCGGTGTCGCGTCCGCCATGGTGAACACCTCGCAGCAGGTGGGCGGCGCGATCGGCACCGCCCTGCTGAACACCATCGCGGCGAGCGCCACCACGGCGTACATCGCGGCGAACGCGGCCGGTGCCACCAACGAGCAGCTGCTCCAGGCGCAGGCCATGGTGCACGGCTACGCCAGCGCCATCTGGTGGGCGGTCGGCATCCTGGTCGTCTCCGCCGGTATCGCGTTCGCCCTGATCACCACGGGGCGTCCGGACACCACGTCGGCGTCCTCCGGCGACGGTCAGGGCGCGGAGGACGAGGTGCGCATCCCCGTGGTCGCGCACTGACGGAAGCACTGACGGAAGCCCCGACAGAAGCACTGACGGAAGCCCTTCTCGGGCATCCCTTCGGCGCCCCCTGTGAACCCTGCCCTGGTTCCGCTGATGTGACGGTCAGCGGAGCCAGGGCAGATCCGCGCCCGTGCCGGTCGGCTCCAGGCCGTCGGCGATGACGCACATGATCTCGCCGAGCTGACGCACCTGTTCCTCGCTGAGCCGGTCGAAAATGGCTTTTCGTACGAGTGACACGTGTCCCGGCGCGGCCTCCTTGAGGACCTCGAAACCCTCGTCCGTGAGGAAGGCGTTCTGGCCGCGCCTGTCGGAGGGACAGTCCTGGCGGAGCACCCAGCCGTTCTTCTCCAGCCGGGCGACGGCGTGCGAGAGCCGGGAACGGGTGATCTTCGCGTGCTTCGCCAGCTCCGTCATCCGCAGCTTGCGCCCCGGCGCCTGCGAGAGCTGCACGAGCAGCCCGTAGTACATGTGCGGCATGCCCACGTCGCGCTGGAGCTGACGGTCAAGGGTGTCGTCGAGGAGTGTGGTGGCGTGGATGTACGCGCGCCAGACACGCTGTTCCTCGTCGCTGAGCCAGCGCGGCTCGGCGGTGGGGGCGGCAGGTGCGGCGGATGAGGCGGGCACGGCGGGCATCACGGGTGCCCCTTCGCGGGCCGCGGACTTCTTGCTGCTCATGCGCTCCACTCTAAAGCCTCTCATTGAAACTTAAACTAGCTCGCGCTAGGCTCTTGCGGTATCGCTTGAAACTTCAAACAAGCAGGTTCCAACAGACCGGAGATCCGCCATGGTGGCCACCTCGGAGCGCATGCCCGCCCTCTATCTCAGTCACGGCGCGCCGCCACTGGCGGATGACCCGGTCTGGCCGGGTGAACTCGCGGCCTGGTCGGCCGGGCTGCCCCGGCCCACCGCCATTCTGGTCGTCTCCGCCCACTGGGAGGAGGCGCCGCTGGCGCTCGGGGCCACCGAGACGGTGCCGCTCGTGTACGACTTCTGGGGCTTCCCCGAGCACTACTACGCGGTCCGCTACGGGGCCCCGGGCGCACCGGCCCTGGCGGACTCCGTCCGCAAGCTCCTGCGGGGCGCGGGGACGCCCGTTCAGGACGTACCCGATCGGGGGCTGGACCACGGAGCGTACGTCCCTCTCGTGGAGATGTTTCCCGGTGCGGACATCCCCGTCCTCCAGGTATCGATGCCGACGCTGGACCCGCAGAAGCTCATGGACGTCGGGCGCAAGCTGGCACCCCTGCGGGACGAAGGCGTACTGATCGTCGGCAGCGGCTTCTTCACCCACAACCTGGCGGCACTGCGGCACACCGGCCCTGGTGTGCCGAACTGGTCGGCCGAGTTCGACGACTGGGGGCAGCGGGCGCTGGCCGCCCAAGACGTGGACGCCCTGCTCGACTTCGAGCACAAGGCCCCGGCGGGCCGCCTCGCGCACCCCCGTACGGAGCACTTCGCGCCACTGTTCGTGACGCTGGGCGCTGCGGAGGGGGAGCTCGGTGGCGGTCGCAGCGTCATCGACGGCTTCTGGATGGGCCTGGCGAAGCGCTCGCTCCAGTTCGGCTGAGCCCTCGGCGGGGCTACGGGGCGACCAGCGGCTCACTGATCTCCACCGCGTACAGGACGGACGACAGGGCGTGCTCGTCGCCCACGTCCAGTGCGGTGTCGGCGAACTTGACCACGTGCTCGTCCCCGTGCGCGGCGGCCCGCTCGAACACCTCCTCCGGCGTCAGCCCCTGCGCCCTGTCCTGGTAGCCGATCGCCTCGTCGGGCGCGTACATCGCTGTCACCGCGGCGGAAGCCGTCCAGGCGGCGTGCAGGCTGGGCGTCCACAGCGCCTGCGGCAGGGCGGGCAGCACGCGCAGTACTGCGTTCGGGGCGGTGGAGGCGTGCACCAGCATGGTCTCCTCGCCGTGCCCGTGCGTGGCGTACCGGTGCACGGCTGCCCGCACCAGCTCGGTCAGCTTCGCGTGCGCCTCCTGAGGCGTCGCGGGAGCCGCCGCCCACACCGGCAGCCGGGACACCCGCTCCAGCCGCTGCGGAAAGCCCCCCTCCCGTACGTCAATGGCCGGTACGGCATCCAGCGCCCCGGCGGCACTCGCGGCCCCCGGCACCGGCTCCACCTCGGGGGCGACGCGGTGGCGGGCGGCCCAGTAGCCGAGCCCGTGCGCCAGCTCGGTCAGCCGGGGCGCGCGCTCCTCGCCGCCCTCCAGCAGGGCGCGCGCCGCGTGCCCCACCCGGATCACCGGATGGGTGGAGCCGCCGTACATGCCCGGCAGCAGCCGGGGCCACCACTGGGCGAGTACGTCGCGCCAGGGCCGCTCGGCGAGGAGCCGTTCGAAGTACGCGATCCAGTCGGCCGCCCGGCGCGGATCGCCGAGCGCCTCGGCCCAGTCGCCGTCCGTCACGCGCGCGTGGGTACCGGGGAAGTCCTCCAGCTTGTCCCGGTACACATCGAGCCAGCGGTGCACGGCCCCCGCCTGCCCCCGCGCGGCGAGCGCCTCGACGGCCATCGGCGCGTGATTGGTGAGCCGTCCGAGCCGCTCCGGCCCGAAGGAGTGCAGGCGGGTCAGGGCTTCGTCGTAGATCCCGGTGGTGTCCATGCGCCGGACAGTAGGTGCGCCCGCCACGATCCGTAACGGGCGCGGGACCTAGTCCGCGGGGCGGACGGCCACTGGGCCTGCGGCCCCGGCCCCGGCCCCGCCCCGGAAGGGGTGGAGCCCTGAAGGCGGGACTCCGGCATTTTGGACATCGGGAGCAACCTCCGGCAGGTGGGAGACGTCTTGGGAGGGGAGAGCGGTCGCCCCGGGGTGAAAAGGGTGGCACCCAGGGTGATCGACGTCTCACTGGTGAAGTGGGCGTAAGGGTCGGTGGGCTCGGCGGAATCGACTCCCACACCCGCTCTGACCTGCACTTCTGTGGTGGTTTGGGCCAAGTTTCCGCGCCTGCGGGGCGACAGGGTACTGCAAGATCACGAAATTGAGTGCGGGTGAGGGGAATTCTGTCCGGATTCCAGCCGTTGGTTCTTTTGGAAGCAGGGAACCCGAGAGGAGTCCCGGCAGCCACAGCCACACCACACGCGACCTACACACGCAAGGGAGCACCAGCATGGCAACCCGTGCCGTCGCCCGTCGGTCCTCGACCGGATCGACCAGGGCCAGCAGCGTTCGCGCCGTAGGCGGGGAGATCGCCGACCGCGACCTGGTCGGCATGTACCTCGACGAGATAGCACGGACGCCCCTGCTCGACGCCGCCAAGGAGGTCGAGCTGTCCCAGACCATCGAGGCCGGTGTGTACGCACGCCAGATACTCGACGGCGAGGTGGAGGACTCGAAGGGGGCCGACGCCGCTTCCCGAGAGGAGCTGGAGGCGCTCTACGAGGCCGGGGAGCGGGCCAAGGACCTGTTCATCCGGTCCAACCTGCGTCTGGTCGTGGCGGTCGCCCGCCGGTACCCCCGCAGTGGTCTGCCGCTGCTCGACCTCATCCAGGAGGGGAACGCGGGCCTGGTCCGCGCGGTCGAGAAGTTCGACTACGCGAAGGGCTTCAAGTTCTCCACGTACGCGACATGGTGGATCCGGCAGGCCATCACCCGCTCGATCGCCGACCAGTCCCGCACCATCCGCCTGCCCGTCCACCTGGTGGAGGAGCTGGGCCGCATCCGGCGCGTGCAGCGCGAGTTCAACCGTGAGAACGGCCGCGATCCCGAGCACGAGGAGATCGCCAAGGAGCTCGACACCAAGACGCAGCGCGTCAGCGACGTGCTCGACTGGGCGCGCGACCCGGTCTCGCTGAACATGCCGGTCGACGACGGCGGCGAGACCCAGTTCGGCGACCTGCTGGAGGACACCTCGGCGGTGTCGCCCGAGCAGTCGGTGCTCTCCATGCTGCGCAGCGAGGAGCTGGAAGACCTCATAGGCAAGCTCGACCAGCGCACGGCCTCGATCATCCGCATGCGGTACGGCATCGAGGACGGCCGGGAGCGCACGCTCACCGAGGTCGGCAAGGAACACGGGCTGACCCGCGAGCGCATCCGCCAGATCGAGAAGCACGCCCTGCTGGAGCTCAAGAAGATGGCCCACGACACGGGCTTCGACGCGGCGGCGTAGGTACGACCTCCCCCCCCGTACGGCCTCATGCGTTCGCCCCCGTACGGCGTCACGCGTACGACGCCCCCCCGTACGGCGGACGTCACGCGTACGACCCCACCCGTACGGCCTCGCGGCCGTACGGCACAGACCACGACGCGGCGGCCACCACCCACCCCGGCCGCCGGGTCCTTCCCGGGACGAAGCCCCGGCGCATCTCCCCCCGAGCGCCGGGGCTCCCCACCAAGCAGGCCAGCAGGCCGAGCAGTCCAAGCAGGCCGAGCAGTCCAAGCAGGCCAGCAGGGCTACGTGCAGGCGCTGGTCGCCCGCGCGATGCGAGCGCCCAGCGACGCCAGGTACTCCACCAGGGCGGGCGGCTCCTCGACCCTGAACTCGCAGTCCACCATGGCCAGCCGGACCCCCACCCACTCCAGCGAGTCGCCCAGTTCGGCCTCCAGACGACAGGTGTTCTCGCCCGTGGCGACCGGGACCCCCATCGACACGGGCAGCCTCGCCGCGACGAAGGCGGCGGGCGCGTCGAAGGCGGCCACCAGCCGGAACGGCTCGTTCCGGCCGATCCCGCCGAGTGCTTTCATCGACTGCCGCAGGAAGTCCGCCGCGTTCCCCGTCGGCAGCCCCCTCGGCACGAATCGGGCCCCCGTCGCGAACGGCTCGCTCACCCGGTCCACCCGGAACGTCCGCCAGTCCTCGCGGTCGATGTCGTACGCGACCAGGTACCAGCGGCGTCCCGTGCTGACCAGCCGGTGCGGCTCGACGAGGCGCTTGGAGTCGGTGCCGTCGCCGGATCGGTAGGCGAACCGCAGCCGCTCCTGCCCGGCCGCCGCCCCCGCCATCACCGTCAGCGTCTGCGGATCGATGCTCGCCCCGTCGCCGCTGGTCAGCGGGATCGTCGCGGCCTGGAGCACCGAGACCTGGTGGCGCAGCCTCGACGGCAGCACCTGCTCCAGCTTGGCGAGCGCCCGCACCGACGCCTCCTCGATGCCCTCGACGGCGTGCCCGGCACCTGCCCGCAGGCCCACCGCGATGGCCACCGCCTCCTCGTCGTCCAGCACCAGGGGAGGCATCGCCTTGCCCGCGACCAGGCGGTACCCGCCCTCCGCGCCCATCGTCGCCTGCACCGGGTACCCCAGGTCGCGGAGCCGGTCGATGTCCCTGCGTACCGTCCGGCGGGAGACGTCGAGACGGTCGGCGAGTTCGCTGCCCGGCCATTCACGGGGCGTCTGGAGCAGCGAGAGCAATTGCAGCAGCCGTGCCGGTGTGTCGGTCATAACACCAAGGATGCGCGCGATGTGGGACACAGTGTGACCTACATCGGGACTAACGTCTTCGACATGACATCAGCACCCCCGTCGGGGACTCCCGCAGCGTCTCCGATATCCGCCGCAGCACCCGTGACAGCACCTGCCGCCGAAGCGCCCGCCCCCGGGGACCGCCGTCGCTGGTTCGCGCTCGCCATCGTGATGACCGCCGCCTTCATGGACCTGGTCGACGTCACCATCGTCAACATCGCCATCCCCAGCATCCAGGGCAGTCTGGGTGCGACCTTCAGTGCCATCCAGTGGATCACCGCCGGTTACGCGCTCGCGTTCGCGGCGGGGCTCATCACGGGCGGCAGGCTCGGCGACATCTACGGCCGCAAGCGGCTGTTCCTCATCGGCATGGGCGGCTTCACCGTCGCCTCCGCGCTCTGCGGCTTCGCCGCGAACCCGGACGTCCTGGTCGCCTCCCGCATCCTCCAGGGCGCGACGGCGGCGCTGATGGTCCCGCAGGTCCTCTCGATCGTGCACGCCACCTTCCCCGCCCACGAGCGGGGCAAGGTCTTCGGACTGTTCGGCGCGATCGTCGGCCTCGGCGCGGTGACCGGGCCGCTGCTGGGCGCGCTGCTCACCGAGTGGAACCTCTTCGGCCTCGAATGGCGTCCGATCTTCCTGATCAACCTGCCCGTCGGCATCGCGGGTCTGATCCTGGGCAGCAAGTTCATCACGGAGTCCAAGGCACCGCGCGCGCTGAAGCTGGACCTGCCGGGTGTCGCCCTGGTCGTGCTGGGTCTGCTCGCGCTGATCTACCCGCTGACCCGGGGCCGCGAGCTGGACTGGCCGCTGTGGGGCTACCTGTCGATGGCGGGCAGCCTGGTGATCCTGGTCCTGTTCGTGGTGTACGAGCGGTGGAAGACCCGCCGTGACGGGTCGCCGCTGGTGGAGCTGTCGCTGTTCAAGGTGAAGAGCTTCGCGGCGGGCATCGCCGTACAGCTGACCTTCGGTGTCTTCAGCGGCATCTTCTTCATGGTGTGGACGCTGTACATGCAGATCGGCCTCGGCTGGAGCGCGCTGCGGGCGGGCGTCACCGGCATCCCGTTCTCGATCGCCGTCTCGGTGGCGGCGGGCATCTCCGTGCAGAAGCTGGTACCGCGCTTCGGGCGCAAGGTGCTCCAGGCGGGCGCGCTGACCATGGCGACGGGACTCCTGCTCTACATCTGGGAGGCCAACCACTTCGGTGCGCAGATCTCCTCCTGGCAGATGGCGCTGCCGCTGATCGTCATGGGCCTCGGCATGGGACTGATCGTCGCGCCTTTGACGGACGCGGTGCTGTCCGAGGTGCCCAAGGAGCACGCGGGCTCGGCCTCGGGCCTGATCAACACGACCGGCCAGACCGGCAACGCGTTCGGCATCGGCCTGGTGTCCGTGGTCTTCTTCGGGGTCATCGACACCAAGATGGAACTGGCGAAGGGCGCGAAGAGCGCGATCGGGCCCGCGTACGTGGACGCCTTCCAGAGCGCGCTGGGCTGGGTCGTCGGCGTACTGATGGTGATCTTCCTGCTGATGTTCGCGCTCCCGAAGAAGACGGCGGGACACGAGGCACCGGAGGCGTCCCCGGGGGAGGACTCCGGTGACCTCGGTGCCGGTGAGCAGGACGGTATGCGGAAGGAGCCCGCTCTGACGGTCTGACCGGCTGCGGCGGGAGTGCGGCGAGAAGCCCGCAGGGTCCTTGGACCCTGCGGGCTTCTCGTGTGTCCGGGGGGTGTCCGGCGGACCCTTTCCACCGGGACCAAAGTCCGTTCATGCCCGGATTGGGTCCGGATGTGTTTACTTGCCCTGACGTTCGGGCGTACGCTGCCAGGGAAACCACAGGTTCGGGCATCGAACGGACGTAAACCCCTATGTACGCACCGGAACGCCAGCAGGAGATCCTCCGTCTCGCCCGTGAGGGCGGACGCGTCGACGTGCTGTCCCTGGCCGACACCTTCCAGGTCACCGCCGAGACCGTACGCCGCGACCTCAAGGCCCTCGACCGGGCCGGGCTGCTGCGCCGCGTGCACGGCGGCGCGATCCCCGTCGGACGGCTCGACTTCGAGCCCGACCTCGCCGAGCGCGAAGCCACCGCAGCCGACGAGAAGGACCGCATCGCCCGGGCCGCCGCCGCCGAACTGCCCACCGAGGGCAGCGTCGTCCTGGACGCCGGCACGACGGCCGCCCGGCTCGCCGCGCTCTTCCCGCTGGAGTGCGACCTGACCGTCGTCACCCACTCCCTGCCGGTCGCGACCCGCCTCGCCGACCACCCGGGGATAGACCTCCACCTGGTCGGCGGCCGGGTCCGGCACCGTACGCGCGCCGCCGTGGACGCCTGGGCGCTGCGGGCGTACGGCGAGATCCGCGCCGACGTCGTCTTCGTCGGGGCCAACGGCTTCTCCGTACGGCACGGCCTGACCACCCCCGACCTCGCCGAAGCGGCAGTGAAGCGGGCGGTGATCGCGGCGGCCCGCCGGGTCGTGCTGCTCGCCGACTCCGCCAAGCACGGGCAGGAGCACTTCGCGCGGTTCGGGGACCTCGCGGACGTGGACCTGCTGATCACCGACTCCGGGCTCAGCCCCGAGGACGCAGCCGCCATCGAGGCGGCCGGAACCGAAGTACAGCGGGTCTGAACCATGTCTGAAACGGGTCTGAACCATGTCTGAAACGAGTGCGCGCCCGATGATCCTGACCGTCACCCCCAACCCCAGCCTGGACCGCACCTACGAAGTCCCCTCCCTGACGCGGGGTGAAGTGCTGCGGGCCACCTCCGACCGGATGGACCCCGGCGGCAAGGGCGTCAACGTCTCGCGCGCGGTCGCCGCCGCCGGACACGACACCCTCGCCGTGCTTCCCCTGGGCGGCGCCCCCGGCGCCCTCGTCGCGGAACTCCTGCGCGCGGAGGGCATCGCGGTCGCCCCTGTGCCGGTGGCGGGACAGACCCGTTCCAACATCTCCGTCGCCGAGCCCGACGGCGCCCTCACCAAGATCAACGCGGCGGGTCCCGAGCTGACCGCCGCGGAGTCCGAGGCGCTGCTCGCCACGGTGCGCGAGCACTCCGCCGCCGCCGGCTGGATCGCCTGCTGCGGCAGCCTCCCGCGCGGCCTCGCGCCCGAGTGGTACGCCGACCTGGTGGCACGCGCGCACCAGGCGGGGGCCAGGATCGCGCTCGACACCTCAGGGCCTTCGCTGCTCGCCGCACTGCGCGAGCGGCCGGACGTGGTCAAGCCGAACGCCGAAGAGCTCGCCGAAGCCGTCGAGCGACCGCTCACGACGGTCGGCGACGCGGTCGACGCGGCCCAGGCGCTGCGCGCGCTGGGCGCACGGTCGGTGCTCGCCAGCCTGGGCGCCGACGGGCAGCTCCTGGTGACGGAGTCCGGCACCTGGTTCGGCTCGGCCAAGGTCGATGTCGTACGGAGCAACGTCGGGGCGGGGGACGCCTCGCTCGCCGGGTTCCTGACGGCGGGGGGCGAGGGGCCCGAGGCCCTCGCTTCGGCGGTGGCGCACGGCGCGGCGGCGGTACGGCTGCCGGGCAGTGTGATGCCGACCCCGGCGGACCTGGACCCGGCTGCGGTGACCGTGACGGCGGACGTCCCGCTGGACCGCGTCCTGACGGAGCCCACGACATGACCGGCCCGCACCACGGCCACCACGGCCACCACGACTTCCCGCAGCCTGCCGCCCCCCTTCCCGCATCCGTGCAAAGGAGCCCGCGATGAGCCAGATGATCACCGCGGACCTGGTCGACCTCGACCTGGCCGCCGACACCAAACAAGAGGCGACCCGGTCGCTCGCGACCCGGATGGTGGGGCTCGGCAGGGTCACCGACCTCGACGGTTTCCTCGCCGACGTGGCGGCGCGCGAGGCGCAGATGCCGACCGGCCTGGAGGGCGGCATCGGTATCCCGCACTGCCGCAGCGCGCACGTCACCGAGCCGACGCTCGCCTTCGGGCGCAGCGCGTCGGGCATCGACTTCGGCGCGGCGGACGGCCCGGCGGACCTGATCTTCCTGATCGCCGCCCCGGCGGGCGCGGACGACGCCCACCTGACGATCCTCTCCAGCCTGGCGCGGCACCTGATGAACACCGAGTTCACGGACGCGCTGCGGGCGGTGGGTGACGCGGAGTCGGCGGCGGCACTGATCAGGGGCGACGAGGCTCCGGCCGCACAGGCTGCGCGAGCACCAGCGCAGGAGCCTGCGGAAGCAACAGCACAGTCACCGGCACAGGCACCAGCACAGGAGCCCGCGCAGGCGGCTCCGCAAGCACCGGCACAGGAGGCCCCGGCCCCCTTCCGTATCGTCGCCGTCACCTCCTGTCCCACCGGCATCGCGCACACCTACATGGCCGCCGAAGCCCTCGAACAGGCGGGCAACGGCGACGGTGTGCAGCTCACCGTCGAGCCCCAGGGCTCGTCCGGCTTCACCCGCCTCGACCCGGCCGTCATCGCCGCCGCCGACGCGGTGATCTTCGCCCACGACGTGCCCGTACGGGACCGCGAGCGCTTCGCCGGGAAGCCGACCGTCGACGTCGGCGTGAAGGCGGGCATCAACCGTCCCCTCGAACTCATCGCGGAGGCCCGGGAGAAGGCCGCCAGGGGAGACGTCTCCGCAGCACCTTCCAGGCGGAGCCCTGTAGAAGAGTCGGGGGACGCCGAGGAGAGCTACGGCGCGAAGCTCCGCACTTGGCTGATGAGCGGCGTGAGCTACATGGTGCCCTTCGTCGCGGCGGGCGGGCTGCTCATCGCCCTCGGCTTCGCGATAGGCGGGTACGGGATCAACAAGGCCCCGTCCGTCATCGAGCACTTCGCCTGGGCCGACCACACCAGCTGGGCCGCCCTGATGTTCCAGATCGGCGGACTCGCGTTCGGCTTCCTGGTGCCGGTGCTGGCGGGCTACATCGCGTACGGCATGGCCGACAGGCCGGGGCTCGTGCCCGGCTTCGTCGGCGGCTCGATCGCCGTGGCCATCAACGCGGGCTTCCTCGGCGGTCTCGTCGCCGGTCTGCTCGCGGGCGGCACGGTGATGGCGATCCAGCGGGTCAGGATCCCGGCGGCCCTGCGCGGGATCATGCCGGTGGTCGTCATCCCGTTGATCTCCTCGATCGTCGTCGGCTTCCTGATGTTCCTGGTGATCGGCGAGCCGATCGCGAAGCTCCAGACCGCCCTCACCGACTGGCTCTCCAGCCTCTCCGGCACCAACGCGATCATCCTGGGCGTCATCCTCGGCTTGATGATGTGCTTCGACCTCGGCGGCCCGCTCAACAAGGTCGCGTACGCCTTCGCGGTCGGCGGCCTCGCCAACCCGAACGACGGCAGCCTCAAGGTCATGGCCGCCGTGATGGCCGCGGGCATGGTGCCTCCGCTGGCGATGGCGCTCGCCACCACGGTGCGCGGCAGGCTCTTCACCACGACGGAGCGCGAGAACGGCAAGGCCGCCTGGGTGCTCGGGGCGTCCTTCATCACCGAGGGCGCGATCCCCTTCGCAGCCGCCGACCCGTTGCGCGTCATCCCCGCCTCCATGGCGGGCGGCGCGGTCACCGGAGCGCTGTCGATGGCCTTCGAGAACACCCTGCGTGCCCCGCACGGCGGTGTGTTCGTGGTGCCGCTGATCGGCAACCCGCTGCTGTACCTGGTGGCCATCGCCGCCGGTGTGGGCGTCACCACGGGACTCGTCATCCTCCTCAAGGGGATGCGCAAGCAGCCGGAGGCCGCGCCCGCGCGGAAGACCGAGGAGAAGGCGCCCGTCGCCGCCTGATTCCGTACCGCCCAGTAGTTGACCTTCGATCACCGCACCCGCCCGCGAAGCCCCATCGCTTCGCGGGCGGTGTTCTTGTCCGCGTACACCTCGCACATGTGGCGGCCGTCCGGGGTCGCCGTGTGCTCGACCTCCCAGAGGCTGAACTCGCTGCCGTCCATCAGCAGGAACGCGTGCTCGTACAGCGTGAAGCCCACGTCCCTTCCCTTGACGCGGCACTGCCGCCCGCACACCTGCGTGATCTCGTGCGCCAGGGCGTCCATGAGCAGCCTGGCCGTCTCCTCGCCCGGACGGTTCGCGTTCTCCGCGCGGCGCAGGACCCGGCGCGCGTGGTCGGCGGAGTCGTCGGGCACGAAGGAGCGCCGGGTCTCCGGGCCGGGCCGGGCGAGGAGGGTGGTGAGGGCGTCGGGCTCCTCCTCCGCGTACTCCGGGCACTCGGGGAACATCGGCAGCTCCTCGGGGTGCGAACCGCCGCGCTGCGCGAGCCGGTTCGCGGCGAGCCTGGCCTCGTCGACGTCCGTGTACAGCTCGTGCTGGACGTGACGGTCGCGCCCCGCGTTGTGCACCAGCTCCCACAGGGTGAGCGGCGACCCGTCGGCGAGCAGGAACGTGTGCCGGTGCAGGGAGCGGCGCAGGCCGGAACTGTGGTGGGATGAGCGCAGTGAGGAGTTGTGCGCCAGCGTCGACTGGAGCCGCTCGACCGTCTCGTCGGGCAGGTCGAAGGAGTTCAGGGCACGGCCCAGGAGCCGGCCGAGGTGCTCCTCGGTGGTTTCGAGGCCATCGTGCTCGTCGAGGCCGTCGCTCTCGTGCTCGTACGGATCGTTCAAGGCTTCTCCAGGCCGTCGCCGCGTGTAACGCTCTCGGAACTCAACGTAGCCGGTGGGTCTGACATCGCGCCCTGGAACGGCACTTATTTGCCAGTGAACGAAGGGCGATGTCCGAGAGGTTCCCGCAAACCGCCCCCGAAATACCCCAGTTACCCGGCTTGGCCCGCCCCGGGGTAGAGATCCTGGTATGCGGGGAACACCCCGCCGGGCCCTTCGACGCCCTCCGCCGCCCGCACCGCCTTCACGATCGCCCGCGTCACCGTGTCCGCACCCGCCGCGAGCACCTCGTTCAGGGCGATGGCCGTCAACTGTGCGGCGAATTCCGCGGGGTGCTCGCCCGTGAGCAGGGGCGACGCCCCCGTGGACAGGGCGAAGACGGTGTCGCCGTCCGTCAGCTGGTGCACCGGACGCAGGGCGCGCGCGAAGCCGTCGTGCGAGGTGCCCGCCAGCTTGTGCGCCTGCGCGCGGGTGAGCGTGGCGTCGGTGGCGACGACCGCGAGGGTGGTGTTCAGCGGGGGGTGCACGGAGGCGGCGTACCGTCGCGCGGATTCCTCGCGCGCCTCCTGGGTGCGACGTACCGCCTCCCGGTGCGCCTCCTCGCGCGGGTACGTGACAGGGCCCTGGAGGTACTCCCCGTACAGCACGCCCGTCAGCGGGTCGACGGGCGAGCCCGCGGCGTTCACCACCACCAGAGCCGCCACCGTCACCCCCGAGTCCAGCCGTACGCTCGCGGTGCCCACGCCACCCTTGAGGCCGCCCGCCACGGCACCCGTACCGGCGCCCACCGCACCCTGTGCGACCGGGGCACCAGGCGTGGTGCTCGCGGCGTCCTCCACGGCGGCGCGTCCCGTCGCCGCGTCCGGCCTGGATCGCCAGTCGCCGCCGCGCCCCAGGTCGAAGAGGCAGGCGGCGGGGACCACCGGCACCACCTGCGCGGGGTCGAGCCCTATCCGGTAGCCGCGCCGCTGTTCCTCCAGCCAGGCCACCACCCCGGACGCCGCGTCGAGCCCGTACGCGCTGCCGCCCGTGAGGACGATCGCGTCGGTGCGCTGCACCAGGTTGCGCGGGTCCAGGGCGTCCGTCTCGCGGGTGCCGGGACCTCCGCCCCGTACGTCCACGGCGGCGGTGAAACCGCCCTCCGGGGCGAGCACGACCGTGCTTCCCGACAGTGCGAGCGCGCCCTTCGCGCGCGCGTGGCCGACCCGCAGTCCTGCCACGTCGGTCAGAGCGTCGTTCGTTCCGGGCTTTCCGCCGAGGTCTCCCATGGACCCTGCGTATCACGCGACGTGCGGCGTGAGGAGGTCAGGTGAGCTGCGGGGTGCGCAGGCTCGCACTGTCCGGCCGGTTCGACAGCAGCACGCCGACCGTGACGGCGACCGCCATGACGATGCCCGCCGCGAGCACTCCCCAGATGCCGAGGAAGGTGCAGGCGAGCACCAGCACGACCGTGACCGGCATCAGCGCCTTCTCGGCCGCGTCCCGCTTGAAGTGCCGGGCCTGGAGGAGCCAGCAGGTGAACAGGAAGAGCGCGGTGGGCACCGTCACCGCGGCGGCGGCCGTGACGGAGGAGATGTGCGCCTCGCCGGTGTCCTGTTCGACGGCGACCTCGATTCCCGCTCCGATCGCCGCCGCCGAGGCGAGGATGAAGAAGTGCCCGTAACCCCATTGGAGGGCCCGTTTCATGGAGGTCAGCCGCTCGTGGGCGGGTGAGGAGAAGTAGATCCACCAGGCGGCGAACACGATGAGCAGGCCGCCACCGGCGATGGCGAGCAGCTCACCCAGCTCGTCGCGCTCGTCCAGGCCCTTCTGCACGGCGATCGTGGCGGCGGTGATCGACTCGCCCAGCACGATGATGGTGAACAGGCTGTAGCGCTCGGCGATGTGGTGCGGGTGCCAGGAGGTGCGGAAGCCCTTCTCGGCGAGCGGCGGCACGCTCAGCTCGGCCAGCACCAGTACCGCGAAGAGGTACGGACGGGCCCCGTCCGGCAGGAAGATCACGGCGACCCAGCCGACTTGGCAGATCGCGAGACCGAGCGCGTACTTCAGCGCCATGGACCGTTCGGCACCGGTGTTGTGCCGGGCGACCCGCAGCCACTGGAAGGTCATCGCCAGCCGCATCACGACGTACCCGATGATGCCGATGGTCCAGTCGCCGTTGTCGAAAGCACGCGGGATCCCGGCGGCGAACACCAGGATGCCCGCGATCTGCACCAGTACGGCGACCCGGTAGAACACGTCGTCGTTGTCGTAGGCCGAGGCGAACCAGGTGAAGTTCATCCACGCCCACCAGATGGCGAAGAAGACGAGGAAGTAGCCGAGCACACCGGAGGCGATATGGGCCTCCGCGTCGGCGTGCACCAGGCGCGCACCGGCCTGGGCGACGGCGACCACGAAACACAGGTCGAAGAACAGCTCCAGCGCTGTCGCGGCGCGGTGTCCCTCCTCGGGACTGCGCGACGTCATCCGGCGCAGCAGGCCGGTGGGTGCGGTCGGATGGCTCATACGTACCAAGAGACCAGAGGCGGCCGTCGTGCGCGCGCGGAAGCGGTCCGGCGGGGGGCGGCGGGAGCGGCCTGGGGCGGTCGGGGGAGTCGCTCGCGTACGTGCTCCGTACGCGCCGGACATTCTTTGTGAATGTATTCACAAGCGAACTTGGGACGTAAGTCCCGCCAAAAACCGCAGGTCAGAAGGCCATTACCGAAGCCCGCGCGATGGAAAAGGGGCCTTTCGGTCCTCGACTGAGGACCATTGCTTCCCGCGGGAGGCACCCGACAGGAGTGGAATGGAGGCACAGCGACGAAGCAGGAACGGAAGGTGCGGACGATGACCACAGCCCCCGTGGACACGACGGCGACCGAGACGCAGGCGCAGGACGCCTGGGACGGTTTCGAGGACGGACTGTGGCGCGACGCGGTGGACGTCCGCGACTTCGTCCAGCGGAACTACACCCCGTACGAGGGCGACGCCGCCTTCCTCACCGGAGCCACCGAGCGCACCACCGCCGTGTGGCAGAAGCTCCTGGGCATGTTCCCCGAGGAGAACGCGAAGGGCGTCTACGACGTCGACGTGTCGACCCCGTCGCGCATCGACGCCTTCGCCCCCGGCTTCATCGACGCCGACAAGGACCTCATCGTCGGTCTCCAGACCGACGGCGCCCTCAAGCGCGCGATCATGCCCAACGGCGGCTGGCGCATGGTGGAGACGGCCCTCAACGCGTACGGCTACGAGGCCGATCCCCAGGTCCGCGACGTCTACACGCACCTGCGCAAGACCCACAACGAGGGCGTCTTCGACGCCTACACCCCCGAGATCCGCGCCTGCCGCTCCTCCGGCATCATCACGGGCCTGCCCGACGCGTACGGCCGGGGCCGCATCATCGGCGACTACCGTCGCGTCGCCCTGTACGGCGTCGACCGCCTCATCGAGGCGAAGGAGGCCGACAAGGCGCGCCTGGGCGAGCAGTGGGCCACCGAGCACGTCATCCGCGACCGCGAGGAGATCTCCGAGCAGATCAAGGCGCTCAAGGAACTCGCGTCGATGGCCGCTTCGTACGGCTACGACATCTCCGGCCCGGCGACCACCGGCCGCGAGGCCGTCCAGTGGCTGTACTTCGCGTACCTCGCCGCCGTGAAGGAGCAGAACGGCGCGGCCATGTCGATCGGCCGCATCGACAACTTCCTCGACATCTACCTCCAGCGCGACATCGAGAAGGGCCTCATCACCGAGGAGCAGGCCCAGGAGTTCATCGACGACTTCGTCATCAAGCTCCGCATCGTCCGCTTCCTGCGCACCCCGGAGTACAACGAGCTCTACTCCGGCGACCCGACCTGGGTGACCTGGTCGATGGCGGGCATCGGCGAGGACGGCCGCCCGCTGGTCTCCCGCACCACCTTCCGCGCCCTCCGGACGCTCTACAACCTGGGTCCGGCCCCCGAGCCCAACCTGACCGTCTTCTGGTCGCAGCAGCTTCCCCAGGGCTTCAAGGAGTACGCCTCGCAGGTCGCCATCGACACCTCGGCGATCCAGTTCGAGTCCGACGAGCTGATGCGCCCGAAGTACGGCGACGACACCGCCATCGCGTGCTGCGTCTCGGCGATGGCCGTCGGCAAGCAGATGCAGTTCTTCGGCGCCCGCGTCAACGTCGCCAAGGCGCTGCTGTACGCCATCAACGGCGGCCGGGACGAGAAGTCCGGCAAGACCGTGGTGAAGGGCTTCGAGCCGGTCACCGGCGACCACCTCGACTACGAGGACGTCGCCCCGCGCTACGACGCGATGCTGGACTGGCTGGCGAAGACGTACGTCCACGCGCTCAACGTCATTCACTACATGCACGACAAGTACGCGTACGAGCGCATCGAGATGGCCCTGCACGACCAGGAGATCCTGCGCACCATGGCCTGCGGCATCGCCGGTCTCTCGGTCGCCGCCGACTCCCTCTCCGCCATCAAGCACGCCCGCGTGAAGGTGATCCGGGACGAGACGGGCCTCGCGGTCGACTACGAGATCGAGGGCGATTACCCGGCGTACGGCAACAACGACGACCGCGCGGACCAGATCGCCCGGCGCATCGTCGAGGACTTCATGAAGAAGATCCGCAAGCACCCGACGTACCGCGACGCCCTGCACACACAGTCTGTGCTCACGATCACTTCAAACGTGGTCTACGGCAAGAAGACCGGCAACACCCCCGACGGCCGCCGCGCGGGCACCCCGTTCGCCCCCGGCGCCAACCCGATGAACGGACGCGACGAGCACGGCTACATCGCCTCCGCCCTGTCGGTCGCGAAGCTGCCCTACGACGACGCCGAGGACGGCATCTCGCTGACGAACACCATCACGCCGGACGCGCTCGGCCGCACGGCCGAGGAGCGCGTGGCGAACCTGGCGGGCGTCCTCGACGGCTTCATGGCGAGCAACGGCTTCCACATGAACGTCAACGTGCTCGACAAGGCAATGCTCGAAGACGCCATGGAGCACCCGGAGAACTACCCGCAGCTGACCATCCGGGTCTCCGGCTACGCGGTCAACTTCGTGCGGCTGACCCGCGAGCAGCAGCTCGACGTCATCAACCGCACCTTCCACGGCTCGCTCTAGGGCCCCGCCCGCCAGCGCCCCGCCCGCATCCTCGCGGGCCCCCGGATCCGTACGGCGCCGGGACCGATCCCCCTGACCACACCCGGTCCCGGCGCCGTACGAAAACGTTTCTCCGCCCCTCCCAGGAGGTTCCTGCCATGACCGCCGTACTGCTCGGAACGGATATCCCCGTACGGGCCGCCGTCCCCGCCGCGCCCGAGGGCGCGACCCCGGCCGGTGCCGCCACCCAGCGGCCCATCAGCGGCTCGGTGCACTCCTGGGACCTGTCCACCGGCGTCGACGGCCCCGGCACCCGCTTCGTCACGTTCCTCTCCGGCTGCCCGCTGACCTGCCTGTACTGCCACAACCCCGACACCATGAAGATGCGCAACGGGAAGCGGTACGCGGCGGACGACATCGTCGCGGAGGCGGCCAAGTACACGACGTTCATCCGGGCGTCCGGCGGCGGTGCCACGATCAGCGGCGGCGAACCCCTCCTCCAGCCGGTCTTCGCGGGCGAGCTCTTCCACCGCTTCAAGCACGAACTCGGCCTGCACACCGCCCTGGACACCTCCGGCTACCTGGGCGCGCGCGCCACCGACGCGATGCTGCGCGACGTCGATCTCGTCCTCCTGGACATCAAGTCCTGGGACCCGGCCACGTACACGAAGGTCACCGGCCGCGAACTGGCCCCCACTCTCGACTTCGCCCGCCGCCTGGCCGCCCTCGACAAGCAGGTGCACGTACGTTTCGTCCTCGTGCCGGGCCTGACGGGCGACCCGGCCAACGTCGAGGGCGTCGCCGCCTTCGCCGCCTCCCTGGGCGTGGTCTCGCGGGTCGACGTCCTTCCCTTCCACAAGCTGGGCGAGGCCAAGTGGGAGGCCCTCGGCAAGACCTTCACCCTGCACGACACCCCGTCCCCCGGTCCGGCCGAAGTGGCGGCGGCCCGCGAGATCTTCCAGGGGCACGGCCTGTACGCCGTTTGAGTGCGCCAAGGGGTGAAAAATACCCTTTCGCCCTAATTTGATGGAGTGACCGAGCCCTCACCACTGACACCGGACCCGACACCGCCCCCCAGCCCCGGGGGCGTCCCCCCTGCGGCCCCCGGCGGAGCCGCACCGCTCGGTTCCCCCCGTCCCACCCTCTCGGTGACCCGACGCGCCACCCTCGTCGCCACAGCGGTGTCAGCGCTCCTCGTCCTCGCCATCTACTTCGGCAGCAGAATGCTGAGGGACTTCGACTCCGCCCTCCTCCCCTACGCCGTCGCCACGATCTTCCTCGCCTTCGGCGTCGCCTACCGCTACACCGTCTGGGTCTCCGCCCCCGGCGCCCGCCGCCTCTTCACCAAGGGCTGGGGCAGCCTCTTCTCCGCCGAGAACTTCCGCAAGGCCCCCACCGCGCTCCCCAGGATGATCGCGACCTACCTCGGCTTCCAGAAGTTCCTCGGCGCCCGCAGCCACGCCCGCTGGGCCGCTCACCAGCTCATCTTCTGGGGCTGCATCCTCGCCGCCGCGATCACCTTCCCCCTCACCTGGGGCTGGTTCACCTTCACGTCCTCGACCGGCTCGGGCCCCGGCTACGAGATGCGCGTCTGGGGCTTCAAGGTCCTCGGCTACGACTCCGCCAGCCTCATCGGCTGGCTGATGTTCCACGGCCTCGACGTCGCCGCCGTACTGGTCATCCCCGGAGCCTCGTACTTCCTGTGGCGGCGGATGAAGGACCGAGGCGCGATGACAGGACAGCGCTTCGCCTACGACCTGGTCCCGCTCATCGCGCTCATCGTCATCTCGGTCACCGGCCTGCTCCTGACCTTCTCCTCGATCTTCCTGCACGGCGGCGGCTACGAGTTCCTGGCGCTCCTGCACATGGTCTCGGTGGTCTTCACCCTCATCTACGTCCCCTTCGGGAAGTTCTTCCACATCGTGCAGCGGCCCGCGGCCGTCGGTATGCAGCTCTTCAAGTACACGGCGAGGCAGCAGGACGAGGTCTTCCACTGCCGCCGCTGCGACACCCCGATCGACACCGCGCCGTACGTCGAGAACCTCGAAGCCACCATGCGCGACCTGAAGCTCGACTTCGCCGAATGGGCCGAGTACTGCCCCCGCTGCAAGCGCGAGCTGCGCGGCAACGCCTACCTCTCGCACGTCAAGAAGGGCTTCAAGTGACCGCGCAAGACGTCCCGTTGGGGCCGACCGTCCGGAGCGCGAAGCCCGCCCCGCCGGGCGGACGCATCCCGCTCGACCCCGCCATCTCCCCGCCCGGCACCCGGGGCTTCCGCGACGCGGGCGGCATCCCCGCCGACCAGTGGCACGCCGACCAGAACGGCGAGACCCTCGTCCCCACCCACTGCTGCTTCTGCGGCGTGCAGTGCGGCATGTATCTGCGCGTCGACAAGGGCGGCAAGGTCTTCGGCGTCGAGCCGCGCAACCACGACATCAACCGGATGCGGCTGTGCCCCAAGGGCATCAACGCCTACCAGCAGGTCAACCACCCCGACCGCCTGACCGCCCCCCTGATGCGCCGCTCCCGCGACGAGGAGTTCGAGGAGGTCTCCTGGGAGGAGGCCCTCGACTTCACCGTCTCCGAGATCCGGCGCATCCAACAGGCGTACGGCAACGACGCGTTCGGCCTGCTCGGCGGCGCGAGCCTCTTCTCCGAGAAGACGTATCTGGTCGGCAAGTTCGCCCGGGTCGCCCTCAGGACGAAGCACGTCGACTACAACGGCCGCCTGTGCATGGTCTCCGCCGCCGGGGCCAACAAGCTCGCCTTCGGCATCGACCGCGCGGGCAACCCCTTCTCCGACATCCTCCTCACCGACTGCCTGCTCATCGCGGGCTCCAACGTCGGCGAGTGCTTCCCGGTGATGACCCAGTACCTGTGGGGTGCGCGCGACCGGGGTGCGGTGCTGATCGTGGTCGACCCGCGCGAGACGGCCGTCGCCCGCACCGCCGACATCCACGTCGCCCTCAAACCCGGCACTGACTCCGCGTTCTTCAACGCCGTCCTGCACGTCGTCGTGCGCGAAGAGCTGGTCGACGAGGCGTATCTCGCGGCGTACGCCACCGGCTGGGACGAGGTGAAGGCCAAGGCCGCCGAGTACCCGCCCGAGCGCTCCGCCGGGATCTGCGGGGTCCCCGCCGCCCAGATCGAACAGGTCGCCCGGGTCTTCGCGGGCGCGGGCAAGGCGATGGCCTGGCACGCGCGCGGCATCGAGCACCACTCGCAGGGTGTCGAGAACTGCCTCTCCGTCATCAACCTCTGCGTCGCCACCGGCAACATCGGCAAGCCAGGGGCCGGTTACGGCACGATCACCGGCCAGGGCAACGGACAGGGCGGGCGCGAGCACGGCCAGAAGTCCGACATGCTGCCCGGCGGCCGCTCCATCATGAACGCCGAGCACCGCCGCCAGATCTGCGAGATCTGGGGCATCGAGGAGTCCGAACTCCCGGCGGCGGGAACCTCGATGATGGAGATGGTCTGGCAGATGCGGCGCGGCGAGATCCGCGGCCTGATCGGCATCTGCAACAACCCCTTCGTCTCCCTGCCCAACTACCGGGTGACGAAGGAGGGTTACGACGCGACGGAGTTCCACGCCCAGTTCGACTTCTTCCTCTCCGAGACGGCCGCCAACGCGCACGTCGTCTTCCCCGTCACCACCTGGGCCGAGGACGAGGGCGTGATGGCCAACGCCGAGGCCCGCGTCGTCAAGCACAACAAGGCCCAGGAACCCCCGGCGGGCGTCCGCACCGACACCTGGGTGATGTGCCAGCTCGCCCAACGCCTCGGCGTGGGCGACAAGTTCGCCTTCGCCGGCTCCCGCGAGGTCTTCGACGAACTCCGCGTCGCCTCCTCCGGCACCGTCAACGACTACTACGGCATCACCTACGAGCGCCTGGAGGAGACCGGCGGCATCGCCTGGCCCTGCCCGGACACCGAGCACCCCGGCACCCCCCGCCTCTTCGAGGACGGGAGGACCTGGCACCCCGACGGCAAGATCCACCTCCAGGCCGTCGAGTGGCACCAGCCGATGGACCCGTACGACGACGAGTTCCCGATGTCCCTCACCACGGGCCGTACCGTCGCGCACTTCCTCTCCGGCAACCAGACCCGCCGCGTGGGCGCGCTCGTCGAGCAGACTCCGCGCCCCTGGGTGGAGGTGCACCCCTCGCACGGCTTCCAGAACGGCGATCCGGTACGGGTCGTCACCCGCCGGGGCAGTGCCGTCTTCCCGGCCCTGGTCACCGAGGCGATCCGCCCCGACACCTTCTTCGTCCCGTACCACTGGCCCGCCCCGACGGCCGCGAACATCCTCACCATCGACGCCCTCGACCCCCGCTCCAAGATCCCGGAGTACAAGGTCTGCGCCTGCCGCATCGAGCGCGCCGAGTCGATCGACGAGGTCCCGGCCCCACCCGTCGCCCCCGGCCACGTGGCGTACCCGGAGACGCAGGTCTCCCGCACCGACACCCTGCCGCCCACCGCCCCACAGGGCAGGGCGACCGCAGAAGAGAGGCGCTGACCAGCCATGATGGGTAAAACGATCTTCATCGACCCGGGTCGCTGCATCGGCTGCCAGGCATGTGTCTCGGCCTGCCGCGAATGCGACTCGCACCGGGGCAAGTCGATGATCCACCTCGACTACACCGAGCCCGGTCAATCCGTCGCCTCCCTTCCCACCGTCTGCATGCACTGCGAGGACCCGGTCGCACCCTGCGCCGAGGTCTGTCCCGCCGAGGCGATCCTGATCACCGCCGACGGGGTGGTGCAGCAGGCCGACACCACCCGCTGCATCGGCTGCGGGAACTGCGTGAACGCCTGCCCCTTCGGCGTCCCCAAGATCGATCTGGAAGCCAAGCTCCAGATGAAGTGCAACCTCTGTTACGACCGCACCGCCTACGGGCTCGCGCCCATGTGCGCCACGGTCTGCCCGACCGGGGCCCTCTTCTACGGAACGCTCGAAGAGCTCCAGGCCGAGCGACCCGGCGTCCAGGTCGCCGACTCCTTCGCGTTCGGCGACGTGATGGTCTCCACCGGGGTCGCCATGGTCGTCCCCGCCGACAAGGTCCAGTGGCCGGTGCCCGGCGGGCTCCCGGTCGTCGAGGTGAACGGAGTCGACGTCCGATGAGCACAGTCCAGCCACCGTCCCCCGGGGACACCCGGGTCCCCGAGGACGCCGACGCCGCACAGGCCGCACTCCACGACCGGATCAGCGCCGACTCCCTCACCTCCCGCCGCGACTATCTCCGGATCGTCGCCACCGTCTCCGGCGGCCTCGCCGTCGGCGGCCTGGCGGTCGCCGGGGGAGTACTGCACCGGCACGGCGACCCCGAGGGCGACGGCGCCCCGGAGCCGAAGAGGATCGCCGAGGGCCTGCCGCCCGGCGAGTCGATCGCCTTCCGCTACCCCGGCGACGAGGACCGGGCCGTCGCCGTCCGCCTCGACGACGGCTCCCTCGTCGGCTACTCCGCCGTCTGTACGCACCTGGCCTGCGCGGTCCTGTGGCGCAAGGAACGCGGCTCCGAGGGCGAGCTGTACTGCCCCTGCCACGAGGGCGTCTTCGACGCCCGCACCGGCGAGGTCACCGCAGGGCCGCCGCCCCGCGGCCTGCCCAAGGTGGTGGTCGTCGAGGAGGTCGACGGCAGCATCTGGGCGATCGGCACCACCCGCTCCGGCGAGAGCGTCGAGGACGGCCTGTGCCGCCAGATCATCGACGAACGCCCCGAGTTCGCGGCCCGGATCGGCTGCCCGGGTGCGGCCCCGCGCCGCAACCCGCAGGCCGAACCCCGCCAGCCGAGCAGGCAGACATGAGCGAACCGACCCCGACCCCGCCCCCGAACGCGGCCCCCGCCCCGGGCGTCCCGCCGCGCCCCGTCTACCACCCCGGCAGCGCCGACCCCCGGCTGAACCGCCCGGTTCACGAGCGCTACCCCCAGATCCGCGCGACCAGCGGTTACGGCGACCCCCGTATTCGCCACACCGGCCCCGGCCCCGGCGCGGGAACCGAGCAGGAGCCCGAACGCGCCGCCACGTTCAACGCCCGCCTCACGCTCGCCATGACGGTCGTCATCGGCCAGCTCTGGGCGCTGTTCATCACCGTCAACGAGTGGATGAAGGGCGACACCACCACCGCCTGGTGGGGTGCGGGCTTCCTCTGCCTCTCCTTCGTGGTCGTCCTCCTCCTCTGGCTCATCGACCCCAAGGACCGGTGACTCCCATGGCCACACCCACCGGCGTCCCCGCCCCGGGCGGCGACACCTACAAGCCGGGCACCACGATCACCGACTGGCGGCCCGAGGACGCGTCCTTCTGGCAGTCCACCGGACGCAAGGTCGCCAACCGCAACCTGTGGATCTCGGTCCCCGCCCTGATGCTGGGCTTCGTCGTCTGGCAGGTCTGGTCGGTGACCGTCGTCAAGCTCGGCGACGTCGGCTTCGGCTTCTCCAAGGCGCAGCTGTTCTGGCTGACCGCCATCCCCGGCATCACCGGCGGCACCTTCCGGATCCTCTACACCTTCATCGGGCCGATCTTCGGAGAGCGGAAGTTCACCGCGTTCTCCACGATCATCCTGATCGCCCCGCTGCTCTGGCTCGGCTTCGCTCTCCAGGACACCTCCACCCCGTACTGGGAGATGGCCCTGATCGCCGCCGTCTGCGGACTCGGCGGCGCGAACTTCGCCTCCTCCATGGCGAACATCGGCTTCTTCTTCCCCAAGCGGGAGAAGGGCAACGCCAACGGCATGAACGGCGGCCTCGGAAACCTCGGCGTCTCCGTCGTCCAGCTGATCGCCCCGCTCGTCGTCACCGCCGCCGTCCTGGGCCCCCCGGCCGGTGCGGCGCTGACCAGCAAGAAGACCGGTGACGACGTCTGGCTCCAGAACGGCGCGTTCCTCTGGGTTCCGCTGCTGGTGATCATGGCGCTGCTGGCCTGGTTCCTGATGAACGACCTCAAGGTCGCCGCCGCCCCGTTCAGCGAGCAGAAGGTCATCTTCAAGCGGAAGCACAACTGGCTGATGACCTGGCTGTACGTCGGAACCTTCGGCTCCTTCATCGGCTTCGCCGCCGCCCTGCCGAACCTGATCAACACCACGTTCACACCGATCAACTCGGCCTACTCGGCGACCACGTACGCCTGGATCGGCCCGTTCATCGGGGCCCTCGCCCGCTGGGGCGGCGGCTGGCTCTCCGACAAGATGGGCGGTGCCCGCGTCACCATGCTGTCGTTCGTCGGCATGGGCGTGGCGCTGATCGTCGTGATCAACGCCCTGCCCGGCGGCGGCGACAACGGCAACTTCTGGGTCTTCTACGCGGGCTTCCTCGTCGCGTTCTTCTTCTGTGGCCTGGGCAACGGCTCGACCTTCCGGCAGATCCCGGTGATCTTCCGCAACCAGCACCTGATGGAGGTGGCGGGCAAGGGCGAGGCGGCGCAGGCGAAGGCGCTCAAGCAGTCGGAGATGGAGTCGGGCGCGGTCACCGGCTTCAGCTCGGCCATCGCGGCCTACGGCTTCTTCTTCATCCCGGCGATGTTCGCGAACTTCCCCGTCGTGAACTCGCTCTGGGTCTTCGTGGGCTTCTACGTGACCTGCCTGGTGGTCTGCTGGTGGTTCTACGCCCGCAAGAACGCCGAAGCCCCCAGCTGACCGGCCTTGAGCTGACCGGCCTCCACTCGACCGGCCACCACCTGACCGGCCACCACCTGACCGGCCACCACCTGACCGGCCGCCACCTGACCGGCCTCCACCCGACCGGGGCCCCCGCCCCGTACCGTCGCCGTACTCTGGAGGAATGAGCACCTCCGACCCCGCCCCCGAGCAGGCCCCGCGTCCCCGGCCCAAGCTGGTCTTCGACGACCCGCTGGACCAGCAGTCCTCGGACGACACCGATCGGGGCTGGGGAGAGCGGCCCGCCGGGGGCGGTGGCGCGGCGGACCTCGCCCGCTTCCTGGACGAGAAGCCGCCCCACCACCTCTGAGCCGACCGCAGCAGCCGCCTCGCGGCGGCCTCGGTCCGCCGCGCTACGGGGTGCTGTGCCCCGACCCGCGCTGCGCCACGAGCGCGTCCCGGATCTCCTTGAGGACCTCGATCTCGGTGATCTCCATGACCTCGGAGGTCGCCTCCTTCGCCTTCTCGTGGGCCGCCCTCCTGGCGAGGTACTTCGCCATCGGCAGCACCATCAGGAAGTACACGACCGCGGCGGTGATCAGGAAGCTCAGAACCGCGCTGAGCACCGAGCCCCACATGATCTGGATGCCGTCCACCGAGCCGTCCGCCAGCTTGGCGCAGGTCCCCTTCAGGCAGGAGCTGTAGCTCTCCAGGTCCTTCGTGCCGAAGGCGCCGACGATCGGGTTGATCACGCCCTTCACGACCGAGTTCACGATGTTGGTGAACGCGGCGCCGATGACGACGGCGACCGCCAGATCGATCACGTTGCCGCGCATCAGGAAGGCTTTGAAGCCTTCCAGCAGGCTGGTCTTCTCGTCGTTGCTCACCAGGGAGCCTCTTTTCGCATGTGCAGGGGGCAGTGCAAACTTCTCCGCAACTCTCGGCAGCACCGGTCGCCGCTGTCCAATCCGGCAACTCGTATCGGTGACCCCACTGCTCGTCAGCGCGAATAGGCGATCTCGCCGTCAACACAGCGTCACCGCCAGCCGGGACGTCGCTCCCGCGCCCGCCAACTGCGCGGCGGTCGCGCGGGGAACGGACAGCACCACCAGTGCCCCGCCGTCCGCCGAAGTCTCCCCCGATTTCGGCACGTCAGTCACTCGGACTCCGGCCGCCACCACCTCGGCGCGCGAACTCCGGCCGCCACTGGGTGAGTTGGCGGAGGCGATCACATCGACCCGGTCCCCGCGCCTCAGCAGCCGTACGGTCTCCGCGTCCGCGATCCGTACCGGCGCTGACACCATCTCCGCGCGCGGGACCGCCCGCCGGTGCTTCGGGCCCGCGTCCTGCGCCGCCTCCGTGTGCGCGTCGGCGCGCTCCGTGGGGCGCGGCGTCGCGACGGCCAACGCGGCGGCGGACACCGCGAGTCCGACGACCACCGCCCGTCGCCTGCGCCGCACCGCCCGCCGCAGCCAGTGCCTGCAGCCGCCCCCTCGCACCCGCAACGGAGCGAAATCGGGCACGCCGCACGGCTCGGGCGCGGACGGCGCGGGGAGGGGCAGCGGGGGAGGAGAAGCAAGCGACAACACGGAGAATCACCACCGGATCACGAGGAGTGTGCGCTCTGGACGCCCCTCACGATCCACGTTCCGCGCCGATCCCGCTGAGCCCTGTGGACAGCCCTCACGTTGTGGAAAACTCGCTCACCCCTTCGGGTTCGCCCGGGGTCAGGGCAGTGCGATCCCCGTCTCGATCCCGTCCAGCGCATGCGCGCACAGGCAGTCGCGCGACGCGTTCTCCGGCAGCCCCGCCACCGCGTCGAACAGCACCCCGCGCAGCCGGTCCACGTTCGCCCCGAACACCTTCAGGACCTCCTCGTGGCTCACGCCCTCGCCCGTCTCCGCACCCGCGTCCAGGTCCGTGACCAGCGTCATCGACGTGTAGCAGAGCCCCAGTTCACGCGCGAGCACGGCCTCCGGGTGCCCGGTCATGCCGACCACCGACCAGCCCATCGACGCGTGCCACACCGATTCCGCGCGGGTCGAGAAGCGCGGGCCCTCGACCACCACCAGCGTCCCGCCGTCGACCGGCTCCCAGTCCCGCCCGCGCGCCGCCGCGAGCGCGGCTTCGCGGCCCACCGGGCAGTACGGGTCGGCGAACGACATGTGCACGACCTCGGGCAGCGTCCCGCCGACGGGCGTCTCGCCGTCGTAGTACGTCTGAGCCCTGGCCTTCGTACGGTCCACCAGCTGGTCCGGCACCAGCAGCGTGCCCGGACCGAACTCGGCCCGCAGCCCGCCCACCGCGCACGGCCCGAGCACCTGGCGCGCACCCACCGAACGCAGCGCCCACAGGTTGGCCCGGTAGTTGATGCGGTGCGGCGGAAGGTGGTGACCGCGCCCGTGACGGGGCAGGAACGCCACCCTGCGGCCCGCGATCTCACCGAGGAAGAGGGAGTCGCTGGGGCTGCCGTACGGGGTGTCCACCTGTACCTCGGTCACGTCCTCCAGGAAGGAGTAGAAGCCCGAGCCGCCGATGACACCGATCTCTGCCTGCGCTGCGTTCACCATGGCCGCCAGCCTAGTTCCCGGCCCGGGAACACCGAGGCCCGGGAACACCGAGGCCCGGGAACACCGAAGTCCCCGCTGTCGCAAGCGACGGCGGGGACTTCGGGAAAGCGGTGAAGGCAGGTGCCTCAGGCGGCCGAGGACGACCCCGAGGAGGAGCTCGAAGAGCTCGAAGAGGACGACGACGAAGCCGCCGACGACGAGGACGCCGACGACGAAGCCGCGGGCTTCGCGTCCGAGCCACCGCTCGACGACGAGGACGACGTAGACGCAGCGGTCTTCGAGGCAGAGGACGACGCCGTCGTGCTGCTCGACGAGGAGCCGCGGCTGTCGTTCCGGTAGAAACCGGAGCCCTTGAAGACGATGCCGACCGCGGAGAAGACCTTCTTCAGGCGTCCCTTGCAGGCCGGGCACTCGGTCAGTGCGTCATCGGTGAACTTCTGCACTGCTTCGAGGCCCTCGCCGCATGCGGTGCACTGGTACTGGTAGGTCGGCACTTGCTCCTCCTGGCACTCTCACTCGTTGAGTGCTAACGACGGTCCATAGTGACGTATTCCGCTGGATCAGTCCACCGTGACCGGTACGCGGTGACCCACACCACGTGCGGCCACCCGTCCCGACGACTGCGGCAACAGGCGCGAGCGCAGCACCACGAGCACCGCCAGGGCGAGCACCATGCCGCCCAGCGGCACCAGGAATCCAGCGCTGGAGCCATGCGCGTCCGTCAGCCGTCCGGCCACCGTCACGGCCATGGCCTGCCCGAACGCCACCGCACCGGTCAGCCAGGTGAACGCCTCGGTGCGCGCGGTGGCGGGCACCAGCGTCTCGACCATGGTGTAGCCGGTGATCAGTGCGGGCGCGATGCACAGGCCGACCAGCAGCCCCAGGCCCGCGAGCAGCGGCACGGAGTGCACCGCCCACAGCCCGGAGGCGACCAGCGTCAGGCCGACGTACCCGGCCATCAGACGGCGGCGCGGCCCGATCTTCCAGGCGATGGTGCCGCAGACGATGCCCGCCAGCATGTTGCCGCCCGCGAAGATGCCGTACAGCAGCCCGTTGATGCCCGGGTTGCCCGCCTCCTGCGCGAACGCGGTGAGCGAGACCTGCATGCCGCCGAAGACGGAACCGATGCCCAGGAAGGCCACCGCGAGCACCCGTACGCCGGGAATGGCGAGCGCGGAGACGTGCTTGACCTTGGCCCCACCGGCACGACGGCTCGGCACCGGCTGGGTGCCGCGCTGGGCCGCGAAGAACAGGCCACCGGCCAGGGTGAGCGTCGCCTCGGCGATCAGGCCCGCAGCGGGGTGCACACCCGTGCACAGCGCGGTCGCCAGCACCGGGCCGACCACGAACGTGAACTCGTCCGTGACCGACTCGAAGGCGGCGGCCGTCGACATCAGCGGCGAGCCCTCCAGCTTGGCCGCCCAGCGCGCCCGCACCATGGGCCCCACCTGGGGCACCGAGGCACCGGCGGGGACGGCGGCGACGAACAGCGCCCACAGGGGCGCGTCGGCGAGTGCGAGCGCCGTCAGGGCGCTCACGGACGCCGCGTGCACCAGTACGCCGGGGATGAGCACCGCGCGTTGCCCGAAGCGGTCCGCGAGCTTGCCGCTCTGCGGCGCGAACAGTGCCATCGAGACACCGGTGACGGCGGCGACGATGCCCGCGCTGCCGTACGAGCCCGTGGTGTGCTGCACCAGCAGCACGATGCCGATGGTCAGCATCGCGAAGGGCTGCCGGGCCAGGAACCCGGGGATCAGATAGCTCCACACCCCGGGGGTGCGCAGCAGCTGCCCGTACCCGGGGCGCTTGGACGTGTCGGTCTTCGGGGCGTCGGTCGTGACCGTGTTCGTCACGGCCCTTGCCTTTCTGCCGCCTGGTAGCGCATTCCCCTTTGCGCGTACGTCGTACGCGGGCACGCGGAGCGTGCGGAAGCCGCCGAGAGCTGTCCTCTTGCGCAGGACCGGCGGTAGATACCAGGCGCCCCCCGTGGTGGGGGCAGGCCGCCGTGCGGTCGCGCCAGCCCTGCGTCAGGCAGAGTTGGTCGATCAATTCACCTTCATGCTACAGGGGCTTTTGCTCGGTCGCCCTTGCTTTCGCTGTCACCGGCCTCAGTGACTTCGCCGTCACCGGCCGTGGTGCCGGCTCCCCGCCCGTACCGAGCCAGTCCGCCAGCTTGCCGCCCTGGCCGACCGCCCGCAGCCGCCGCTCGGCGGCGTCCCGTACCGGATCGGTTGCCACCACCAGGAGCTCGTCCCCGCGCCGCAGCACCGTCGTCGGCAGCGGTACGAAGCTCGTCCCGTCCCGTACGACGAGGGTGACGGCGGCGCCCGGCGGCAGCCGCAGCTCCGCGACCTCGACGCCGTGCATCCGGGACTCCTCCGGAATGGCCACCGACAGAAGGTGCCCGCGCAGCCTCTCCAGGGGGGCGGATTCGATGCCCAGGTCGGCGGTCTCCCCGCCGTCCCCCAGGTTCAGCCGCCGTGCCAGCCAGGGGAGGGTCGGTCCTTGCACCAGCGTGTAGACCACGACCAGCACGAAGACGATGTTGAAGATCTGGTCGCTGCCCTCGACGCCGCCCACCATCGGAATGGTGGCCAGCACGATGGGCACCGCCCCGCGCAGCCCCGCCCAGGACAGGAGCACCTGTTCGCGCATGGACGTACCGAAGGGCAGCAGGCTGATCAGTACGGACGTGGGCCTGGCCACCATCGTCAGGACCAGGCCGACGATGATCGCGGGCCAGATGTCGTCGAGCAGTTCGTGCGGGGTGACCAGCAGGCCGAGCAGGACGAACATGCCGATCTGCGCGATCCAGCCGAGCCCGTCGGCGAAGCCTCGGGTGGCAGGCCAGTGCGGGAGCTTGGAATTACCCATGATCATCGCGGCCAGGTAGACCGCCAGGAAGCCGGAGCCGTGCGCCATGGCGCCCGCGGCGTACGCGGTGACCGCGATGGCCATCACTGCGATCGGGTACAGGCCGGAGGCGGGCAGCGCCACGCTGCGCAGGCCCAGGGAGCCGAGCCAGCCGACCGCGAGCCCGATGGCCGCGCCGATCGCCAGCTCCAGGGCTATCTCGCCCACCAGGGCGTACCAGGAGTCCACAGGGCCGGCCGTGGAGAACGCGACGACCAGGATGACCACCGGGGCGTCGTTGAAGCCGGACTCGGCCTCCAGGACGCCCGTCAGGCGTGCGGGAAGCGGCACCTTGCGCAGCACCGAGAAGACGGCCGCCGCGTCCGTCGAGGAGACCACCGCGCCGATGATCAGCGACTGCCGCCAGTCCAGGCCCACCAGGTAGTGCGCACCTGCCGCCGTGATCCCCACGCTCACCGCGACGCCGAGGGTCGACATGACGACCGCCGAGGGCAACGCGGGTTTGACCTCCTTCCACTTCGTGCCCAGGCCGCCCTCGGCCAGGATCACGACCAGCGCGGCATAGCCGATCACCTGGGTCAGCTCGGCGTTGTCGAACGCGACGTTGCCGATGCCGTCCTGGCCCAGCGCGATGCCGATGCCGAGGTAGATCAGCAGGCTGGGGAGCCCACTGCGCGAGGACAGCCGGACCGCCGCCACAGCGACGAGAAGTACGACCGCGCAGATGAGCAGGAGTTCATTGAGCTGGTGGACAGTCAGGGGCCGGTCCTTTCCTGGGGCCAGCCGGATCGTTCCTCCAGCGGCAGGGCATACGGGCGAGGTAGTTTCATTACCTTACCTAATCTTTGATGCTTCCTTAACGCGTTTCCCCAACTGCCTCACTGAGGGCTTCAGGAGACCGAGTCAGGAGCGGCACGGGGCTGCGCCTATGGTGGCTCCAGCACTCCAGGACCACCCTGCCCCTCTAAGGACAGCGATGCCCGCCACCCCCACCGCCCCTTCCGCTGCTCCCGCAGGCAAGAAAAAGAAGAGGGGGCGCGCCCGCCTGCTCATCATCGTGCTGGTGCTGGCGATTGTCGCGGGCGTCGGTTACGGCACGTACTGGAGCGTCAGCACCGTACGGGCCTCGTTCCCGCAGACCAGCGGCGAGCTGACGATCGACGGGCTCTCGCAGCCGGTCGACATCAAGCGCGACGCCAACGGCATCCCGCAGATCTACGCCTCCACGGACGCCGACCTCTTCCGCGCCCAGGGCTACGTCCAGGCACAGGACCGCTTCTGGGAGATGGACGTCCGCCGTCACATGACGTCGGGACGCCTCTCCGAGATGTTCGGTTCGGGCCAGGTCGAGACGGACGCCTTCCTGCGCACCCTCGGGTGGCGGCAGGTCGCGCAGCAGGAGTACGACACCAAGCTGTCGCCGGAGACCAAGAAGCACCTCCAGGCGTACGCGGCGGGCGTCAACCAGTACCTGAAGGGTCGCTCCGGCAAGGACATCTCCGTCGAGTACGCGGCCCTCGGCTTCACCACGGACTACACCGTCGAGGAGTGGACCCCGGTCGACTCGGTGGCCTGGCTCAAGGCGATGGCGTGGGACCTGCGCGGCAACATGCAGGACGAGATCGACCGCTCGCTGATGACGAGCCGCCTCGACAAGAAGCAGATCGACGAGCTGTACCCGAAGTACCCCTTCGACCGGCACAGGCCGATCGTCGAGGAGAACCTCGCCAAGGGCGGCTCCTCGGGCAGCGCCAACGGCCTCGGTACGGGTGCGAGGGGTGCGTCGGCCAACGGCACGGGCAACGGCACGAGCACGGGCACGGGCAGCAGCACGGCACCCGGCACCGGCGCAGGCGGCAGCGCGGGCCGCAACGCAAGCACCCGTACGGGCACCGGAACCGGCACCAGTACTGGTGCGAGCGGCAACTCCGCCGTCGGCTCCGCCCAGGGCATGCAGGCCCAGCTCTCGCGGATCTCCGACAACCTCGACAGGATCCCGGCCCTGCTCGGCCCGAGCGGCAACGGCATCGGCTCGAACTCCTGGGTCATCGCCGGGTCGAAGACCACCACGGGCAAGCCCCTGCTGGCCAACGACCCGCACCTCGCCCCGCAGATGCCGTCCCTCTGGTACCAGATGGGCCTGCACTGCCGAGAGACCTCCTCGCAGTGCCAGTACGACACCGCGGGCTACACCTTCTCCGGCATGCCGGGCGTGGTCATCGGCCACAACCAGAACATCGCCTGGGGCATGACCAACCTCGGTGCCGACGTCTCCGACCTGTTCCTGGAGAAGGTCGGCCCGAACAACACGTACCTGTACGACAACAAGGAAAAGCCCTTCAAGACCCGCGTCGAGACCATCAAGGTCGCGGGCGGCGAGAGCAAGAAGATCACCGTCCGCTCCACCGACAACGGCCCCCTGGTCTCCGACCGCAGCGGCGAGATGGAGTCGGTCGGCCGCAAGGCCCCCGTCACCAACGCCGCCCCCGACCGGGGCAACGGCTACGCGGTCTCCCTGAAGTGGACCGCCCTGGAGCCGGGCAAGTCCATGGACGCCGTCTTCGAGATGAACAAGGCCAAGGACTTCAAGGAGTTCCAGGCCGCCGCGAAGCACTTCGAGGTGCCGTCGCAGAACCTCATCTACGCCGACACCGCGGGCAACATCGGCTACCAGGCCCCGGGCACCATCCCGATCCGCAAGGGCGGCCGCGACGGCCGCCTCCCCGCCGCGGGCTGGGAGTCGAAGAACGGCTGGCAGGGCTACATCCCGCAGGCCGAGATGCCGTACGAGTACAACCCCAAGCGCGGCTTTATCGTCACCGCCAACCAGGCCGTGATCGACACCAAGAAGTTCCCGTACCTCCTCACCGAGGACTGGGGCTACGGCGCCCGTTCGCAGCGCATCAACGACCTGATCGAGTCCAAGACCAAGGACGGCGGCAAGATCAGCTCGGACGACATGCGCACCATGCAGATGGACAACAGCAGCGAGATCGCCAAGCTGCTCACCCCCTACCTGCTGAAGATCGACATCGACGACCCGGCCGTCCGCGAGGCGCAGAAGCTCCTGGAGGGCTGGGACTACACCCAGGAGACCGACTCGGCGGCCGCCGCGTACTTCAACGGCGTCTGGCGCAACGTCCTCAAGCTCGCCTTCGGCAACAAGATGCCGAAGGAACTGCGGGTCAAGGGCCAGTGCCTGTACGTGCGCTCCGCCGACGGCCCCGTCGACGACCTCGCCAAGCCCACCCGCGAGTGCGGCGAGCGCGACGCGGACTCCGCGCAGCCCGACGGCGGCGACCGCTGGTTCGAGGTCGTGCGCACCCTCGTCAAGGACGAGAAGAACGACTGGTGGTCCTCGCCCGCCTCCCGCACCGACAAGGCCACCACGACCCGCGACGAGCTGTTCGCGCGGGCCATGGAGGACGCCCGCTGGGAGCTCACCGCCAAGCTCGGCAAGAACATCAAGACCTGGAACTGGGGCCGCCTGCACCAGCTCACGCTGACGAACCAGACCCTCGGCACCGAGGGCCCCGGCTTCATCCAGCACCTGCTCAACCGAGGCCCCTGGAACCTCGGCGGCGGCGAGGCGGCCGTCAACGCCACCGGCTGGAACGCGGCAGGCGGCTACGAGGTTGTCTGGGTCCCCTCCATGCGGATGGTCGTGAACCTCAGCGACCTCGACAAGTCCCGCTGGATCAACCTGACCGGCGCCTCCGGCCACGCCTACAACACCAACTACAGCGACCAGACCGAGAAGTGGGCCAAGGGCGAACTGCTCGACTGGTCCTTCAGCAAGGCGGCCGTCGACAAGTCCACCGTCGACACCCTGGTGCTGAAGCCCGGCACGGAGGTCACTCCGGGGGAGCAGCCGACTCCCTAGCACCAGCACTGGTGCTTCCGCCCGCACCAGCACAGGTGCCACCGCTGTCACCAGCACCGGTGCCTCCGCCAGCACCAGCACCGGTGCTCGCGAAGCGCCTGACGCCCTCGGGTGTCACCACCGCGTGAACGGGGTGGTCGTGGGGTTCCACCGGAACCTCCGCGACCACCTCGTTCGCGTACAGCAGCACCACCAGGTGCGCGCCGCTGCCCTCCAGCCGCGCCAGCACCCTGTCGTACGACCCCCCGCCGCGCCCCATCCGCATCCCCCGCGCGTCCACCGCGAGCCCCGGCAGCAGCACCGCCCGCGCCTCCCGCACGGCGTCCGTGCCGAGCCTCGGCCCCGCGGGCTCCAGGAGCCCGCGCCCGGCCCGTACGAGCCCCTCAGAGCCCCCGTACGCCGCCCAGTCCAGGTCGTTGTCCTCCAGCAGTACGGGCAGCAGCACGCGCACCCCACGGGCGTGCAGAGCGTCCAGGAGCGCCCGTGTGCCGGGCTCCCGCCCGATCGAGACGTACGCGGCCACCGTCGAGGCCCCGGCCAGCTCCGGCAGCTCCAGCGCCCGCCGGGCGAGAACCGCGGCGGCCCACGCTGCGTCCTCCTGGGACAACAGCCTCCGCCGCTCCAGGAGTTCACGCCGCAGCGCCTGCTTCTGCGCCGCCTTCTCCTCGGCCCGGCCGGTCATCTCCCCAGCGCTCACGGTCACTTCACCTTCACAATTCGCTCGAACAGTAACAAAAAGGCCGGAACCCGACCTACCCTGAGTCCTCGGCCGATATCGTTCCGACATGACTCAGGCTCACCCCAGGATCAGTAAGGCTGTCATCCCGGCAGCGGGTCTCGGCACCCGCTTCCTGCCCGCCACCAAGGCGACGCCCAAGGAGATGCTCCCGGTCGTCGACAAGCCCGCCATCCAGTACGTGGTCGAGGAGGCCGCAGCGGCGGGTCTGTCCGACGTGCTGATGGTCACCGGCCGCAACAAGCGCCCTCTTGAGGACCACTTCGACCGCAACTACGAGCTGGAGTCCGCCCTCACCAAGAAGGGCGACGCGGGCCGCCTGGCGAAGGTCCAGGAGTCCAGCGACCTCGCGACCATGCACTACGTCCGCCAGGGTGACCCCAAGGGCCTCGGGCACGCCGTCCTGTGCGCCGCCCCGCACGTCGGCGAGGAGCCCTTCGCGGTCCTCCTCGGCGACGACCTGATCGACCCGCGCGACCCCCTGCTCTCCCGCATGGTGGAGATCCAGGAGCGGCACGGCGGCAGCGTCATCGCCCTCATGGAGGTCGACCCCGAGCAGATCCACCTCTACGGCTGCGCGGCCGCCGACCCCACCGCCGACGGCGACGTCGTACGGGTGACCGGGCTGGTCGAGAAGCCGGAGCCCGCCGAGGCCCCCAGCAACCTGGCGATCATCGGCCGGTACGTCCTGGACCCGGCGATCTTCGCGATACTGCGGGAGACCGAGCCGGGCCGGGGCGGCGAGATCCAGCTCACCGACGCCCTCCAGAAGCTCGCCGCCGACGAGAAGGTCGGCGGCCCCGTCCACGGCGTGGTCTTCAAGGGCCGCCGCTATGACACCGGGGACCGCGGAGACTATCTTCGGGCGATTGTCAGACTCGCGTGCGAACGTGAGGACCTGGGCCCGGACTTCCAGACCTGGCTTCGCCGTTACGTCACCGAGGAGATGTAGCACGTGAGCACCACCGAAGCACCGCCCGCCACCGTCGGCGACGAGGACGGCCCCGACCGCGTCTGGTCGGTGGACGAGCACCTGGACGACGTCCTGGGCACGATTCGCCCTTTGGAGCCCATCGAGCTCCAACTCCCCGACGCCCAGGGCTGCGTCCTCGTCGAGGACGTCACCGTCCGCGTCTCGCTGCCGCCCTTCGACAACAGCTCGATGGACGGGTACGCGGTCCGGGTGGCCGACGTCGCGGGCGCGAGCACGGAGTTCCCCGCCGTGCTCACCGTGATCGGCGACGTGGCGGCGGGCTCCGGTGGCGCGCAGAAGCTCGACGTCGGGCCCGGCGAGGCCGCCCGCATCATGACCGGCGCCCCGCTGCCGCCGGGCGCCGAGGCCGTCGTCCCGGTCGAGTGGACCGACGGCGGCAGCGGCGGCGGCCCCGCCACCGCCTTCCGGTCCGCCGGGGCCCATCCGCAGGACTCCTCGGGCGAGGTCCGCGTGCACCGCCCCGCGAAGGCCCGCGCGCACGTCCGCGCGGCGGGCAGCGACGTCAAGGCCGGTGACACCGCCCTCGAAGCGGGTACGGTGCTCGGCCCGCCCCAGATCGGCCTGCTCGCCGCCATCGGCCGGGCCACCGTCCTGGTCCGCCCGCGCCCCCGCGTGGTCGTCATGTCCACCGGCTCCGAGCTGGTCCAGCCCGGCGAGGAGCTCGCCGAGGGCCAGATCTACGACTCCAACAGCTTCGCCCTCACCGCCGCCGCCCGCGACGCCGGAGCCATCGCCTACCGGGTCGGTGCCGTCACCGACGACGCCGACGAACTCCGCGCCACCATCGAGGACCAGCTCGTCCGCGCCGACCTCCTGGTCACCACCGGAGGCGTCAGCGTCGGTGCGTACGACGTCGTCAAGGAGGCCCTGTCCTCGGTCTCCGACGAGGACGAGCCGGGCAGCGGCGTCGACTTCCGCAAGCTCGCCATGCAGCCAGGCAAGCCCCAGGGCTTCGGCTCGATCGGTCCCGACCACACCCCGCTGCTGGCCCTCCCCGGCAACCCGGTCTCCTCGTACGTCTCCTTCGAGCTGTTCGTGCGCCCCGCCATCCGCGCCCTGATGGCCCTCCCGGACGTCCACCGGCCGACCGCCCGCGCCACCCTCACGACGGACGAAGCCCTCACGTCCCCCGCCGGGAAGCGCCAGTTCCTGCGCGGGGTGTACGACGGAGCCTCCGGCACGGTCACCCCTGTGGGCGGATCGGGCTCCCACCTGGTCGCCGCCCTCGCGCACGCCGACTGCCTGCTCGTCGTCCCCGAGGACACCACCTCCCTGGCCCCCGGAAGCGAGGTGGACGTGGTCCTGCTCACGCGCTGAGGGGTCTGTGGCGGTACGGTGTCTGCCGCTGCGTCGAGGAATCGGCCGAGGCAACGACTGCCGGGCCCACGGACCGGCGCCTGATCGCAAGGCGGGTAAATGAGTACGCAAGGCAGCCTGACGCACATCGACGAGGCCGGCGCGGCCAGGATGGTGGACGTCTCCGAGAAGGACGTCACCGCCCGCACCGCCAGGGCGAGCGGCCGCGTCCTCGTCGCGCCCCGGGTGATCGAGCTGCTGCGCGGCGAGGGCGTCCCCAAGGGCGACGCCCTCGCCACCGCCCGCATCGCGGGCATCATGGGCGCGAAGCGCACCCCGGACCTGATCCCGCTCTGCCATCCGCTCGCCGTCTCCGGCGTCAAGGTCGAACTGACCGTCGCCGACGACGCCGTGGAGATCCTCGCCACGGTAAAGACCACGGACCGTACGGGCGTCGAGATGGAGGCCCTCACGGCCGTCACCGTCGCCGCCCTCACCGTGATCGACATGGTGAAGGCCGTCGACAAGGGCGCGGTCATCACGGACGTACGCGTCGAGGAGAAGACCGGCGGCAAGTCCGGCGACTGGACGCGCGCATGAGCACCCGGACCGCCACCGACGCGCACCCGAACACCCCGGACACCGCTCCCTTCCAGGCGTCCACCAACCTGCGGCCCGACGCCCCCGCCGACACCGAGGCCGCCCGCCACTCCGAGGCGCACGCCCACCCGGACGCCGTACCGGGACCGGTCTCCGAGCCCGGCTACCAGCCCGGGTTCCCGGGCGAGCCCATGCACGCGGGCCCCGACGTCCACCCGTACCGCGCGCTCGTCATCACCGCCTCCAACCGCGCCTCCGCCGGGGTCTACGCCGACCGGGGCGGCCCGATCGTCGCCGCGGGGCTGACCCGGATGGGATTCACGGTCACCGGACCCGAGGTGGTCCCCGACGGCGAGCCCGTCGAGGCGGCCCTGCGCGACGGCGTGCTCTTCGCGTACGACGTCATCGTCACCACGGGCGGTACGGGCATCTCGCCCACCGACCGCACCCCCGACGCCACCCGCCGCGTCCTCGACTACGAGATCCCCGGCATCCCCGAGGCGATCCGCGCCGAGGGCCGCCCGCACGTGCCCACCGCGTCCCTCTCCCGGGGCCTCGCCGGGGTCGCGGGCGGCAGCACCCTGATCGTCAACCTGCCGGGCTCCACCGGAGGCGTCCGCGACGGCCTCGCCGTCCTGGACCGCATCCTGCTGCACGCCGTCGACCAGCTGCGCGGCGGCGACCACCCGGGACCCACCGGTACCCCCGGGGGGATCAACTGAACAGCGTCGCCTGGCCCGTGGAACTGACGGACGGGGACGTCGTCCTGCGCCCGATAAAACTGCGCGACCAGCGGGCCTGGCGCGAGGTCAACCGCCGCAACCGGGACTGGCTGCGCCCCTGGGAGGCGACCATTCCGCCGCCCGCGCCCACCGGCCCGGTCGCGCACCGCCCGACGTACCGTCAAATGGTTCGCCACCTGCGGGCGGAGGCGAACGCGGGCCGGATGCTGCCCTTCGTCATCGAGTACCAGGGGCAGCTGGTCGGCCAGTTGACGGTCGCCGGGATCACCTGGGGCTCGATGTGCTCGGGGCACGTCGGCTACTGGGTGGACCGCGACGTCGCAGGACGCGGCGTCATGCCGACCGCCGTCGCGCTCGCCGTGGACCACTGTTTCCGCAGCGTCGGACTGCACCGCATAGAGGTGTGCATTCGCCCGGAGAACGCCCCCAGCCGCCGCGTCGTCGAGAAACTCGGCTTCCGCGAGGAGGGCCTGCGCCCGCGCTATCTGCACATCGACGGCGCCTGGCGCGACCACCTCGTGTTCGCCCTGACCTCGGAAGAGGTTCCCGAGGGCGTCCTCGGCCGCTGGCGCCGCAGGTCCGCCTCGCAGAAGTGACACCGGGCCCCGGCGCACCCATAAATCAAACAAGTGCTCGAATTTGATCGCCTGTGCAATCCCGGACGTCAAAAAAGTTCGGAATATCAGACAGATACGCCCGACACACCGGCCCAATTGGCGGATGCCCCCTCCAGGCCCCTCTACGGTGTGGGGTGTGAGCAGCAGCGGCCTGATCTACGCAGTCATCGTCGGGGCCTGGGCCGCCTACTTGGTGCCGATGTGGCTCCGCAGGCAGGACGAACTCAACGAAGCTCGTCCGACGGAACGCTTCAGCACCGCCATCCGGCTGCTGTCGGGACGCGCGTCCATGGAGCGCCGGTACGCCAAGGAGCTCCAGCAGCGCGACGGCGGCGCGGGCGGCAGCGAAGGCACGGAGCCCAGCGACCCCGACGCATCGTCAGACGCGGACCCGGTGACCGACTCGGTCGACGTCCGCGCCTTCGCCGCGCCCTCGGCCAGGTCCGAGCGCAGGGCGGAGCGCCGCGTCGAACCCCCGGCCCCCCAGGAGCCGGTCCGCGACCAGCAGCCCCCGCGCGAGCGGGAGCGGGAGCCCGAACGGGAACGCCAGCGCCCCGCGAAGCTCTCCCCGGCCGCCGTCGAGCGCGCCCGCCGCTCCAAGGTGCTGGCCCGTCGCCGCCGCACCACCGTCCTGCTCTTCGCCGCCTTCACGCTCGGCGCGATCGTCGCCGCCGTCGGCGGACTCCGCCACCTGTGGGCCCCCGGCATCCCGGCGGTCCTGCTCAGCACGTACATCGTGCATCTGCGCGGCCAGGAGAAGCGCCGCTTCGCCTTCACCATGGACCGCCGACGGGCCGAACTCGCCGCGCAGCGCCTCCGCGAGCAGCGCACCCAGCACGTCCGCCGCCCGGTCCCGTCGCCGTCCTCGGACCAGCCCCAGCGCCACCACGCGCACCAGGGCCACCAGCCGCACGCACGTACCGAGGCGGACGACCGCCCGGAGCCCGAGCCCGCCCCGGCCGTCTCCCCCCAGGAGGCGGGCCGCCGCGCCCTCGTCGAGCAGACCGACCACGCCGAGTGGGTCGACCAGCAGCGCGAGCGCGAGCGCGGCGCGGCCCGTGGCGAGAGCTGGGAGCCCGTCCCGGTCCCGCTCCCCACGTACGTGACCGCCCCCGTCGCACCGCGCGCCACCGGCGAACTGGACCTCGGCGCTCCGGGCACCTGGAGCTCCGCCCGCTCCAGCACCGCCGACCCGTCGACCCCCGCCGCCTCGGCCGACGACCGCCCCGCGCAGGGCGCCCGCCGCCCGCAGACGGGCCGCCGCTCCCGCGACCGGGGCCGGACGCCGCTCTTCGACCAGTACGACGAGGACGACCGGCCGCGCGCCGCCAACGAGTGAGCCGCCCGGACCCGACTCCGGGAGACCCGCCGCAGGTGGGGGGCCCGGGAGGGGGCGAGGAATGGATTTCCGAGCACCCCGCAAGAGGTGCTAGAGTTCATCTCGTTGCAAGGGCCTGTGGCGCAGTCTGGTAGCGCACCTCGTTCGCATCGAGGGGGTCTGGGGTTCAAATCCCCACAGGTCCACAACAACAAGAAAGATCCCGCCCGATCGGAAGATCGGGCGGGATCTTTCGTATGTGCCCGGCGCGCCCGGGCAGTTGGGGCCGGTCCATGGACCGGCCCCTTTTCTCGTGGGAGACGGGTTACGCGAGCGGCTTGGTGAAGCAGCGGCTCTCGTCGGTGTGGCGGTAGAGGCCGAAGCGGGCGTCGAGGGGGACGGCCGTGTAGCCGGTCGACAGGTAGAGGGCGACAGCCTCGGGCTGTTCGGTGCCGGTCTCCAGGACCATGCGGGTGCGGCCCGCGGCGCGGGCGTCGGCCTCCAGGAGGGCCAGGACGCGGCGGGCGAGACCGAGGCCGCGGGCGGCCGGTATGACGTACATCCGCTTGAGTTCGGCGTCGCCGTCGGCGTAGTTCTCGTCGTTCGCGTGCTGGGCGCGCCAGCCGCCGGTGGCCACCGGGAAGCCCTCGGCGTCGTACGCGATCAGGTAGAGGCCGTGGGGCGGGGTGAACATGGCCGGGTCGAGGGGGGTCAGGTCGCCGTCGCCGTAGCGCTCGGCGTATTCGAGCTGGACATCGGCGTTGAGCTTGACGGCGTCGGGGTGGTCGTAGGCGACGGGGCGGATTTCCATGGGGTGAGGGTACGAGGGGTGTGGGAGTGGGTTTCGGGTGGTGGGTCGGTAGGGTTTTTGGATGCTCACTGTGACCAGCGTGAATGTGAATGGCCTGCGGGCCGCCGCCAAGAAGGGCTTCGTGCCGTGGCTGGCGGAGACCGGTGCCGACGTGGTGTGCCTTCAGGAGGTACGGGCCGAGGCCGAGCAGCTCCCGGAGGAGGTACGGGCGCCGGAGGGGTGGCACGTGGTGCTCGCGCCCGCGGCGGCGAAGGGGCGGGCCGGGGTGGCGGTGTACTCGCGGCAGCAGCCGGAGCGGGTGCAGGTGGGGTTCGGGAGCGAGGAGTTCGACGGGAGCGGGCGGTATGTGGAGATCGATCTGCCGGGGGTGACGGTGGCGAGTCTGTATCTGCCGTCGGGAGAGGTGGAGACGGAGAAGCAGGACGAGAAGTACCGCTTCATGGATGAGTTCCTGCTGTATCTGGTGGCGCTGAAGGAGCGGGCGGCGGCGGACGGGCGTGAGGTCGTGGTGTGCGGGGACTGGAACATCGCGCACCAGGAGGCCGACCTGAAGAACTGGCGGGCGAACCGGAAGTCGTCCGGGTTCCTGCCCGAGGAGCGGGAGTGGCTCGGGCGGGTCTTCGAGGAGGCCGGTTACGTCGATGTGGTCAGGAAGCTGCATCCGGGCGTGGAGGGGCCGTACTCGTGGTGGTCGTACCGGGGGCGGGCCTTCGACAATGATTCAGGGTGGAGGATCGACCTTGCCGTCGCGACGCCGGGGCTTGCGGGGCGTGCGGTGAAGGGCTTCGTGGAGCGAGCCGCGAGCCACGGTGAGCGGTGGTCGGACCATGCGCCGGTCACGGTGGTCTTCAACGGCTGGTGAGTGTGACGCGGGGCGTCCGGTCGGTTCCGTACGCCCCGCTGGGATTCAGCTGGGGTGGGGTGACGCGGGGGCGTTCCCGACGGTGAAGGACAGACGGGAGACATCGGGCCCGGTCAGGCGCTCGGGGCCGCCTCCGCAGCGTCCCTTCGAGACGGTGATCCGGACAGCGTTGTGAAGCAGGAGTTCCCGGGTCACTGCGGCATCCGGGGCGACCGTCCGGCGGTACTGATCGACGGCGTATTCGTCGAGCCAGTCGGACCGCATTCCGGACGGTGCCGGGCATGCCTCGCCTCGGGCCGTGGCGCGGAACACGTAGTCGTCGTGGGGATAGCCCTTTCGTGCAGCGAGGTACATGCGGCCGTGGCAGCCTGCGCGGTGCGCCACCCCGGTCAGCAGGGAGGTCGTTGCCCTGCGAGGGCTGCGGCATCGACAGGTGTTCGTATGCAATCCATGCAACACCGGTACTCGTCGGCGCCCCTCGTGCTGTGTGGGTCAGAAGGCCGGGCGGGCGATGACCTGGGAGCCCTGCTGCCAGACGACCGCGCCCGCAGCCGTGGTGGCGCGCCAGAACCGGGAGGAGCCCGCGGTGGCCCGGTAGTGGTCGTTGCCCGTGGCGCGGTCCAGTGCGACGACGGTCGCGTCGTCGTTCACCGGTACGTATATCCCGCCGGAGGCGAGGAGCGGCGTCGCGTCGCTGAGCGGCTTCACGCTGTCGTCCGTCGTCCAGACGTCGTCGCCGCTGGTCAGGTCGAGGGCCCGGATGCGGGAGTTGTCCACGGCGTAGCACCTGCCGTCGGCTGCGGACGGGGGGCCGAACGGGTCCAGTGCGAAGGGGCCGTTGGTGCCCGCGCGCTCGGCGGTCCACTTCTGTTCGCCCGTGCGCAGGTCTCCGGCCCACAGGGATGAGCCGGAGAGCAGGGCCAACCGGCCGGTGATGCAGGGGAGCCGGGCGGCCTTGGCGGTGGTGTTGTGCTGCCAGGAGGGGCGGCCGGTCGTGGTGTCGAAGGCGTGGACGCGGCCGTCCTCGGCGGCGACGAGGAGACGGGTGCTGCCCGCTGTGGCCAGGGTGGCGCCGGAAGGGGCCGGGGTCTGCCAGCGGAGCGTGCCGTCCTCGGCGGATACGGCGACGATGCGGCCGGTACGCGTCAGTGCGTACACGGCGTCGTCGTCGGCGGCCAGGATGCGGGTGAGGTGGGCCGCTGTGGTGGTGTGCCAGGTCGGACTGCCCGTCTCCGGGTGCAGGCGGACCAGGCGGGAGGCGGGGTCCAGGGCGTACGGGTGGGGGGCGGGCACGGGGGCGCCGCCGGTGCCGTGGCGGTACGTCCAGCGAGGGGTGCCGGTCGTCGGGTCGAGGGCGGCGACGGTGCGGTCCGGGCGGGCGACGAGGATCAGGCCGCCGGCGGTGAGCGGGCCGAACTCGGCGTTGGGGTCGGCGTTCTCGTACCGCCAGGCGGGGGGCGGGGCGGTGCCGGGCTTGCCCGTCCAGAGGGGGAGGGCGGTGGCTTGGTCCTCCTTGCTGGGGAGCAGGAGGGCGGTGGTGGTTCCGGCGGCGGCGAGGAGGGCGGCGGAGCCCAGGCCGACGAGGAGTCCGCGGCGGGTGGGGGGTGTGGTGCGCAGGTCGCCGGGGCGCAGGCCGGAGACCTCGACGGTGCGGGTTTCGAGGGCCGCGATGTCCCGGGTCACGTCTTCCGGGAGCCAGTCCTCGGGCTTGCGGAGGGGGAGCCGGGCGGCGAGCTGTGCGGCGGTGGGGCGGGCGGCCGGGTCCTTGGCGAGGCAGGCGGTGAGGAGGGGGCGGAGGGCGGGAGGAGTGTGGGAGAGGTCCGGTTCTTCGTGCGCGATGGCGTACGCGGCGATGGAGAAGTCGTCGCCGAAGGCGTGGTGGCCGCCGGCGGCGTAGGCGAGGAGGGAGCCGAGGACGAAGACGTCGGTGGGTGCGGTGATGTCGCCGCCGAGGACCTGTTCCGGGGACATGTAGCCGGGGGAGCCGGGGTTCTGGCCGGTGATGGTGAGGGCGGTGCGTTCGGTGGTGCGGGCGATGCCGAAGTCGACGACGCGGGGGCCGTCGGAGGCCAGGAGGACGTTGGAGGGCTTCAGGTCGCGGTGGACGACTCCGGCGGAGTGGAGGGTTTCCAGGGCGCGGGCGAGGGCGGCGGCGAGGGCGCGTACGGCTTCCTCGGGGAGGGGGCCTCTTCGGTCCACGGCCGTGGAGAGGGTCGGGCCGGGGACGAACTCGCCTGCGAACCAGGGGGGTTGGGTGGCGAGGTCGTGGGCCAGGACCTTGGCGACGTAGGGGCTGGTGGCGGCGGTGGCGGCTTCGATCTCGCGGCGGAAGCGGGTGAGGAGGTGGGGGTCGCGGGCGAGGTCGGGGCGGAGGGTTTTGACGGCGGCGAGGTGGGGGGTTCGTTGCCGTCGGCGGGGGTGGGGCTGGGTGCGGCCCAGGTAGACCGTGCCCATGCCGCCTGCGCCGAGGACTCCGAGGAGTTCGTAGGGGCCGAGGTGGGTGGGGTCCTGGGGGGTGAGGGGGGTGGTGAGGGTCATCTTGGGCCGCCGGGGGTGGGGTTGGGGGTACGGGGGTCAGGCCGGGTCGAGGGGGAAGGCGGTGGTGGTGGTCTTGTCGTGGAGGTAGAGGGTGGTGGTGTCGGCGGTGAGGCGGCGGTGGACGTCGGTGTCGTCGCTGGGGACGGCGTAGGTCCAGGCCACCTTGTGGGTGCGGGTGTCGACGGCGTGGAGGGCCACCGTGTTGGTGCCCGTGAGGTAGACGCGTTCGCCGCGGACCACGGGGCGGGCCAGGAGGTAGTCGACCTCGGAGGACACGTCGCAGCCCCAGGAGGGGGCGCCTGTCCTGGCGTCGAAGGTGAAGAGGCGGAGGCGGTTCCGGCCGGTGGTGGGGGACCGTTCCGGGGAGTGGGCGATCAGGTACACGGTGCCGTTCGCGACCTCCGGGGAGCCCCAGTGGGTCCACCTGCCGGGGCCGGGCGTCTCCTTGCGCCACACCACCGTGCCGCGCGCCGCGTCCACCGCGACCAGGCCCTTCTGCCCGGTGAGATAGACGCGTTCGGTGTCGGCGGCGGAGGGCGGGGTGTGGTCCTCGGGCTCGTTGCCGGTGGCGACGCGCTGGAGGAGGCGTCCGGTGTCCGCCGCGTACAGGTCGACGGACGCGCCCCGCAGGATCGCCAGGCGGCCGCCGGAGAAGTGGGCGGGCGGGGTCGGGTCGGAGTCGGGGTCCAGGTCCGGGACGTGGGGGGCGACGGTCGACCGGGTGCGCCACAGTTCGCGGCCGTCGGCGGTGGCGTACGCGGCGATCGTCTTGAGCCTGGAGTCCGCGAGGTAGAGCGCGTCGTCGGTGGCGGTGAGGAGGTGCACCGGGTCGAGTGACGGCCTGCCGAGCGGGCCGAGGACCTTCGCGGTGCCCTTCCTCGGGTCGAGGGAGGTGAGCGGTCCCGGCTCGGAGCCGGCGAGGACGTCGTCGGGGTGAAGGGTCGCGAGGAGGCGCTCCCCCTTGCCGTCCTTGCCGCCGCCCACCCGGGCCACCACGCTGAACGACTCACGCTCCCACAGGGGGTTCCCGGTACGGGCGTCCAGTGTGGTCATCCGGTAGGCGTTGGTGTCCAGGTAGGCCAGCGCCCCGCCCGCCTGGACCGGCATGTTCCGGAAGAGGGAATCGACGCCGTGCGCCCGGCTCCAGAGGGGGGTGGGCGGGGTGCCGGGCGGGCGCTTCCTCGGGCCGGTCGACGCGGCCGGACGCTTCGGGTCGTCGCTGCGGGCGTACGCGTACCAGCCGGTCCCCAGCGCCGCCGCGCCGAGCGCGGCCCCGCCCAGTGCGAAGAGCCTGCGCCGGGACGGGCCGGGGGAGGGGGAGTCGGCGACGGTCACGGGGGCGGAGGGGGGCGGGGCGGGCGTGCGGGACGTCCGTACCGTCCACACCTCGGACGTACGACGCCCGATCTCGGCCAGTACGGGGTCGGGCAGCACGTCGCCGAAGGCGGCCGTGGAACCGGCGCGCAGCCGGGTCGCGAGGTCGGCCGGGCGGGGTCGGGCGGCGGGGTCCTTGACGAGGCAGGAGAGGAGGACGGCGTGCAGGCCCTCGGCGAGCGCGGTCGCGAACTGAGGGTCCCCGTAACGGATCTGGTAGAGGATCTCGGCCGCCGAGCCCGTGCCGAAGGGAGGCCAGCCGGTCGCCGCGCAGACGAGTACCGAGCCGAGGGCGAAGACGTCGCCCGGGCCGTCGTGCTCGCTGCCGCCCGCCTGTTCGGGGGACATGAACTGCGGGGTGCCGACGGCCTGTCCGGTGCTGGTCAGGCGGTTCGCGCCGAGCGCTCGGGCGATGCCGAAGTCGATGATGCGGGGGCCGGAGGCGGTGAGGATGATGTTGGAGGGCTTGAGGTCGCGGTGCACGATTCCGGACCGGTGGATGACCTCCAGCGAGGAGGCGAGGTGCGCGCCGATCGCCCGCACGGTCGCCTCGGGAAGCGGTGCCTGGAGGAGTTGCAGGGCGTCGTCGAGGGACGGGCCGAGCAGGTACTCGGTGGCCAGCCAGGGGCGCGCGCCCGCCGGGTCGCAGTCGACGACCTGCGCGCCGTGCGCCGCGCCGATGGAGCGGGCGGCCTCCGCTTCGAGGTGGAAGCGGGTGCGGAACTGGGGTTCGCGGGCCAGTTCCTCGTGCACGGTCTTCAGGGCGACCGTCCGGCCGCCCCGGGTGCGGGCCAGGTAGACCGTGCCCATGCCGCCGCTGCCGAGGCGGCCGACGAGGGTGTGGCCGCCGATCTCCTCGGGGTCGTCGTGGGTCAACGGGGCTATGACGGACATCAGGTGGTCCTCGTCGGTCGGGTGGGGTCCGTCGGTCGGGTGGGGTCCGCCGGTCGCGTGAGGTCCGTCGGGCGTGTGGTGTCCGTCGGTCGTGTGGTGTCCGTCGGGCGTGCCGGGCTCGTCCGCGGTGTCGTGCCCATCAGTCGAGAGCGAGCGCGTAGACGTGGTGGCCGCGGAACGCGAGGAGCGTGCGGCCCGCGATCTTGGCGCTGTAGACGGGGAAGTCGGGCTGGGCGCCGCCCTTCACGGACTCGCCGCGGTCCGTGAACTTCCAGCGCAGCGTGCCGTCCTGGGCGTCGAACGCGGTGAGCTGAGTGGCTCCGAGCGACACGACCGTGCGGCCGGATTCGCTGACGCTGACCGCGTTGACGCCCCTGCTGGGTTCTTCCGTCGGCTGCATCCACCGCTGGGTGCCGGTCCTGGTGTCGAGGGCGAGCACCGTGGTCTGGTTGCTCCCGACGTACAGGGTCTCGCCGTGCACCTTGCCGTTGCCGAAGCCCCAGGGGTCCAGGCCGATCCCCTGCGGGGTCGCGGGGGTGCGCCACAGACTCTTGCCGGTGCTGAGGTCGAACGCGGCGATGTGCTCGCCGGTCGCGCCGAACAGGGGGCCGGTCGGGCCGACGGTGATTCCGGCGTGCTCGCGTACGTCCTTGAACTCCTTGGCCCAGAGCTGCCTTCCGGTCCTGCGGTCCAGGAGCAGCACGTGCTGAAGGCCCTTGCGCTGCTTCTTCACGGCGGGTGGGACGACGAGGGACACGTCGCGCAGGAGGAGGCCCTCGGGGCGGACCGCGAGGGGGCGGAAGATCCGGGAGCCGAGGTCGTCGGCGACCTTGGAGCGCCAGAGTTCCCTGCGGGCGGCCATGTCGTACGCGAGGACGTACTGCATGAGCTCGCCCTTCGCGTCGCGGCCCGAGACGTCGAGCCAGACGACGGGTCCTTCGGCGGTGATCTGGTGGTTCACCAGCGCGCGCTCGTCGCCGAGGACGGTCTTGAACGGCAGGCGGCGCTTCACCACGCCGGTCCGGGCGTCGAACCAGACGAAGCCCCCCTTCAGCTGGTCCACGACGAAGCAGTGCCGGTCGTCGACGGGGAACGCGGCGGCGTGGACGTTCAGGGACTTCTGGGTCCACAGGACGCGGCCGGTGCGGATGTCGACGCCCGTGCTGGGCAGGTCCTTGCCGGTGAGTACGAGGACCTGGTTGCGCCAGATGCATATCTGCGTGGCGTCGGGGTTCTCGCCAGCGCGGGGGTCGGCGGCGAGGGTGTGGCGGTAGTGCCAGAGGGGGGCGGGGGAGGTGCCCGGAAGCTGTGGCTCGGGGGCGGGGGCGGGTGTTCCCGTTTCCCTGCGGGTGTCGTTCGAGGTGAGGGCGTAGGTGGTGCCTGCGCCGAGGGCGATCCCGGCGGCTCCGGCGAGGAGGGAGGTGAGGAGGGTGCGGCGGGGGAGTCCCTGGGCGACGGGCGGGGCGTGGCTTCCCCCCTGGCCGGGGGAGGTGGGGGCCGAGTCGAGGGTCGTACGGGGGTGGGGCGGGGCTCCGTCGGTGGGGGTGGCGGTACGGGGGACGGGCATGGCTCCGTCGGTGGGGGTGGCGGTACGGGGGACGGGCATGGCTCCGTCGGTGGGGGTGGCGGCCCCGGGGGCGGGGGGCCCGAGGGGGGTGGGTGGAGGGTCCTGGGGGAGCGGGGGTGCTTCCAGGGAGAGGACGGCGGAGGCTTGGGTGGAGAGGGCGGTGAGGAGGCGGCCCGGGAGCCAGCCCTGGGCGGTCAGGGTCGCGGGGGTGTCCGGGGCGAGGAGAGCGGCCAGCTCCGGCGGGGTCGGGCGGGCCTGGGGGGAGGCGGCCAGACAGTGGGAGAGGAGCGGGCGCAGGGCCTCCGGGGCGGAGGCGAGGTTCGGGGCGGCGGTGAAGTCCGGGGTGGCGGAGGCCGGTCCACCGGGGAACGGGGAGACGCCAGGGAAGGGGGAGGCGCCGGTGGCCGCGTACGCGAGGAGGTGGCCCAGGACGAAGACGTCGGAGGCGGGGGTGGGACGGCCGCCGGAGGCTTGTTCCGGGGTCAAGTAGCCCAGGGTGACGGAGAGCTGGCCGTTCGCGCCGCGCTGTGCGGAGGCCGCGGCGCCCAGTGCGCCGAAGGCCGTGAGGCGGGGGCCGTCCGCCGCCAGGAGGACGGTGTCGGCGGAGAGGCCCTGGTGGACCGCGCCCGTGGAGTGCACCCGGGTCAGGGCTTCGGCGAGGGCCGCGCCCAGGACCCGTACCGCACGCTCGGGCAGCGGGCCCGCGAGCGCGACGGCCTCGCCCAGGGTGAGGGAGGGGACGTAACCCCGGGCGGTCCACAGGTCGTCGCCGGTGGTGCGGGAGTCGAGGAGGGTCTGCACCCAGCCGCCCGCGAGCCGCCCGCCGGTCTCCGCCTCGGTCGCGAACTGCCGTCGGAACGCGGGCAGGGGGGCGAGTTCGGGTCTGGCGCGGGTGACGAGGGCGGTGCTGCCGTCGGGGGCGTGGGCGAGGTACTGGACGGAGCTGGCCGTCTCGCGGAAGCGGACCAGTGTGCGGTAAGGGCCTATCTGGGCCGGATCGTCCTTGTGCAGCGCTTCCATGTGGAACTACCCCCAACTGTCACTGTCGCCCCAGTCGTTGTCACGGACCGCTTTAGGCACAGGGGTTCGATCTTAGGGGGAGGGGTCAGTCCGACGCGGGGCGGGTTTTTGTGCGTGGTGGCGGGAGGTGGCGGTCCAGGGCCATCGAGAGTTCCGCCTCGACCACGCTCTTGGCCAGCGGGCGCAGGCGTTGCGGGTCGGCGTCGTGGGTGGTGACCAGGCCGATGAACATCCGCGCGAGTACGTCCGCGTGCTCGCGGACCTGGAGGCCCGCGGCCATGACCTCGGAGAGCGGGACGCCCTCGCGGACCAGGGCCGCCGAGACGTCGAGCAGGCGGCGGCTGATGTGGACGATCTCGTCGCCGTCGACGGCGAGATAGCCGAGCGCGAGCGCGGAGGCGAGGTTCTCGGGGGTGACCTCGCCCTCGAAGTAGTCGGCGAGCTGCTCGGGGGTGAGGCGGACCGGGGTCTCCTCGGTGGGCTCCTGCGGGGTGCCGAGGGCGAGGAGTTCGCCCATGTCGCGACCGCTGTCGAAGGTGGAGGCGAGGTCGGCGATGCCGGTGAGGGTGTGGCCGCGCTCCAAGAGGGCGGAGATGGTGCGCAGACGGGCCAGGTGGTGGTCGTTGTACCAGGCGATGCGGCCCTCGCGGCGGGGCGGGCCGATGAGCTTGCGCTCGCGGTAGAAGCGGAGGGTGCGGACGGGGATGCCGGCGGCCTCGGCCAGCTCCTCCATGCGGTACTCGCGGTACGGGCGGTCCTTGCGCTCCTCGCGCTCCTCCTGGCCCTTGCGGTCCTCCCGGGCCTCGCGGTCCTCCCGGTCCTCGCGGTGCGGGCGCGGCTGGTCGGCCCGTGTGTCCTCGGCGGCCGGGCGTGGCCGGTCGTCGCGGGTTTCCTTGTGTTCGCCGCCCTGTGCGGGGCCCTGTTCGGGGATTTCCGGTGCTTCTTCCACGCCCGGAAGCCTATTCCGTACCACCGGTAACTCGTCCCGTCGTACCCCTACCGATCAGTACGCCACTGCTCTACTCTCCCAACCATGCCAGTGATTGCTGGCGGAGTTGCTGGGTTGCGAGGTGTAGTCGAGTGCGGGAGGCGTCGGGCATGACCGAGTTCGAGCACGAGCATGTACGAGTGGCGGTGATCGGGTCCGGGTTCGGGGGCCTGGGGGCCGCGGTCCGGCTGCGCAGGGAAGGGATCACCGACTTCGTCGTGCTGGAGCGGGCGGATTCGGTGGGCGGGACCTGGCGGGACAACAGCTATCCCGGCTGCGCGTGCGACGTGCCGTCCCACCTCTACTCCTTCTCCTTCGCGCCCAACCCCGAGTGGCCGCGCACCTTTTCCGGGCAGGAGCACATCCGCGCGTACCTGGAGCACGTGACGGACACCTTCGGGCTCCGCCCGCACATCCGCCTCAACCACGAGGTGACGATGATGACCTGGGACGCCGAGAAGCTCTGGTGGAGGATCGAGGCGGCCAACGGCACCACGCTCGTCGCGGACGTCGTCGTGTCGGCGACCGGTCCGCTCTCCGACCCCAAGACCCCCGACATCCCGGGCCTCGACACCTTCCCCGGGAAGGTCTTCCACTCCGCGCGGTGGGACCACGACTACGACCTCGGGGGCAAGCGGGTCGCGATGATCGGGACCGGCGCGTCCGCGATCCAGATCGTCCCCGCGATCCAGTCGGAGGTCGGCAGTCTCACCCTCTTCCAGCGGACCCCGCCGTGGGTGATGCCGCGCGCCGACCGCGCGATCACCGGCGCGGAACGCTGGCTGCACCGGACGGTCCCGGCCACGGGCAAGGCCCGGCGCGGGCTGCTGTGGGGCATCCGCGAGCTCCAGGTGCAGGCGTTCACCAAGCGGCCGAACGAACTCGGCTTCATCGAGAACATAGCCAAGGCCAACATGGCGAAGTCGATCAAGGACCCCGCGCTGAGGGCCAAGTTGACCCCCGACTACCGGATCGGCTGCAAGCGCATCCTGTTGTCGAGTACGTACTATCCGGCTCTGGCCGAGCCCCATGTGGACGTCGTCGCGTCCGGGCTGAGTGAGGTGCGCGGCTCGACCGTCGTCGCCGCCGACGGCACGGAGGCCGAGGTCGACGCGATCATCTTCGGTACGGGATTCCACGTGACGGACATGCCGATCGCCGACCGGGTGGTCGGGGCCGACGGCATCACCCTCGCCGAGGCGTGGAAGGGCGGCATGGAGTCGCTGCGCGGCGCGACCGCCGTCGGGTTCCCGAACTGGATGACGATCATCGGCCCGAACACGGGTCTCGGGAACTCGTCGATGATCCTGATGATCGAGGCCCAGCTCAGCTATCTCGCCGACTACATGCGGCAGTTGGACGTCCTGGGCGGTCGGGTGGCACTGTCCGCACGGCCCTCCGCCGTCGGCGCGTGGAACCGCCGCGTGCAGGAGCGCATGAAGCGGACGGTCTGGAACACCGGCGGCTGCGACAGCTGGTACCTGGACGCGAACGGCCGCAACACGACGGTGTGGCCGGGCACGACCTCGGAGTTCCGGCGGGCGACGCGGGAGGTCAACCTCGCGGAGTACGAGGTGGTGCGCGCCGAGGCCCCTTCCCCCGTCGAGGACGCCGCCCCCGCCGAGGCCGAGGAGGCGGTCGCGTGACCACGGAACGCGGGCTTGGCGTAAGGGGGCACGGCGTGGACGTAGGGGAACACTGCCTGGATCTGCGGGAGTTGACCGTCACCTCCGCCGACGGCGCGCGGCTCCACGTCGAGGTGTACGGGGCGGAGGACGCGCCCCCGGTCGTGCTGGCGCACGGCTGGACGTGCTCGATCGGCTTCTGGGACGCCCAGATCCGGGACCTCTCCCGGGACTTCCGGGTCATCGCGTACGACCAGCGGGGTCACGGCCGCTCACCGGCCTCCGCCGCGTACTCCGCGGAAGGTCTCGCCGACGACCTGGAGGCCGTGCTCGCCGCGACCCTCGCACCCGGGGAGAAGGCGGTCGTCGCCGGGCACTCCATGGGCGGCATGACGATCATGGCAGCCGCCGGGCGGCCCGGGGTTGCCGAGCACGCGGCGGCGGTACTGCTGTGCAGCACGGGCAGTTCGCGCCTGGTCGCGGAGGCGCTGGTGGTGCCGCTGCGGGCGGGGCGGCTGCGGACCCGCCTGACGCGGTCCGTGCTGGGCGCGAAGGCCCCGCTGGGCCCGGTCACGCCCGTCTCCAAGGTGTTCCTCAAGTACGCCACGATGGGGCGCGGGGCGGCCCCGGACCGGGTCGCGGCGTGCGCGCGGATCGTGCACGCGTGCCCGAAGGGGGTGCGGGTCGGCTGGTCGCACGTACTCGCGGAACTCGATATCGCCTCCCGGGTAAGGGAGTTGGCGGTGCCGGTGGCCGTGATCGCGGGCACGGACGACCGGCTCACGCCGCCCAAGCTCGCCCGGGAGATCGAGGCGTCGCTGCGCCGGTCGCTGGGGCTGACCCTGCTCGCCGGGGTGGGGCACATGTCGCCGGTGGAGGCACCGGAGGCCGTGAGCGGGAAGATCCGGCAGTTGGTCACGGAGTACGTGGTGGGCGCGGAACAACAGGAGGAAGTCGCATGAGCTACAGCCTTGAGGGACAGGTCGCGGTCGTCACGGGCGGGGCCCGGGGCGTGGGCGAACTGCTCGCCCGCAAACTCTCCGCGCGCGGGGCGAACATCGCCCTGGTCGGCCTGGAGCCGGAGCTGCTGAAGGACGTCACCGGGCGGCTGCACACCGAGAGCGACTGGTGGTACGCGGACGTCACGGACCACGAGGCGATGGCGCGCGTGGCGGAGGAGGTGAAGGAGCGCTTCGGGAAGGTCGACATCGTCGTCGCGAACGCGGGCGTGGCGTCCGGGGGCCCCTTCATCGACTCCGACCCGGAGGCGTGGCGGCGGGTCATCGAGGTCAACCTGGTGGGCGGAGCCGTCACCGCCCGCGCCTTCCTCCCCGTACTGATGGAGAGCCGGGGCTACTTCCTCCAGATCGCCTCCCTCGCCGCGATCACCCCGGCCCCGATGATGAGCGCGTACTGCGCCTCGAAGTCGGGCGTCGAGGCGTTCGCGCACTGCCTGCGGGCCGAGGTCGGCTACCGGGGAGTGCGGGTGGGCGTCGGCTATTTCTCGTGGACCGACACGGACATGGTGCGCGGCGCGGACCAGGACGACGTCATGCGCGAACTGCGCCAGCGCCTCCCGTGGCCGTCCAACCGGACGTACCCGCTGGGCCCGGCCGTGGACCGCATCGTCGCGGGCATCGAACGCCGCTCGCACCACGTGTACGCGCAGTGGTGGCTGCGCGGGATGCAGTCGGTGCGCGGCTACCTGCCCGGGGTCATCGGAACGGTCGGCCAGCGCGAGATGCGCCGCTTCGCACCGCGCCTGGAGGGAGTGAGCAAGGGCCTCGTGGGCGCGGGGGGCGCGGCGGACGAGTCGACGCGGGGCGTGGGGGTGTAGGGACCGACCGAGGGGTGGGGCTTGGTGGGCCCCACCCCGGGGTCACAACCGCTTCAGGCCGACGTACTGGAGCGCGGCGAACCCGCCGACCGTCAGGGCCTGGAGCACGATCCAGGCCGTGCCGACGCCGGTCGGGGACAGCGTGCCGGAGATCGCCACCGCCAGACTGAGCACGACCCACAGCAGGTTGGCCGCGATGACGGCGGCCAGAGCCGTGCGGCTGACGTCCTTGCGCGTACCGGCGGCCAGCACTCCCAGTGCGTAGAGGAGCAGGAACGCCCCGACCGGGTACTGGACCGCCGTCGTGACGCCGAACCAGGATTCGAGGGTCGTGGCGAGGCCCAGGTAGGCGATGCCGTTGAGGCCGGTGACCGCTGCGTCCAGCTTGAGCGCGAGCCGGGCGAAACCGTCGGGTGCGGCGGTCCTCGCGGAGGAGGTCAGGTCGTCGTACTGCGTCGTGGCCACTGTCGAATTCCCTTCGTGCATACAGGAGTTGGGGGGTGCGGACGGCGACCTGTGCGTGGCCGCCGTCCGCTCCTGAAAGGTATGCAGGGGCGGGAATTGCCTCAATTACCTGCTAGGTAAGGGGCGTACGTCTCGACGGGACCCGCACCCCCAGCAAGGCGCCCGCCCCGGCGCCGCCCCTTGGGCTCCGCCTCCGCCTAGCCCCCTCGGGCTCCGCTTCCCTAGCCTCCTTGGGCGGCGGGGCCAGCCCCCTCCGCCTCCGCCTCGTCCCCTTGGGCGGCGGGGCCGCCCCCCGGGGGCGGAACGGGCGGGCAAGGGGGCGGCCCCTCTCGCTCCGGGCCCGCCCCGGTGCCGCCCGCCGTTACCTCGCCCCATGGGTGCGCCGCACCCCGGTGCGCCTGCGGCGGGCCGCCCCAGACCCTTCCCCAAGCTCTCAACTTCGTTCGAGCAGGGGAGACCCCATCCTTCACCTAAACTCGCGAGGCTTGGGGTTCGGATGTGCGGGTGCGTGGGGGCTGGGCGCGCAGTTCCCCGCGCCCCTAACAGCCCCAGCGGAGCCGGGAGCGCACCCGCGGCGGAGCCGCACAGTGACACAGGCCCGCGCCCCTAAAGGGGCACGTCCACGCAGGCCCTCGCGGAGCCGGGAGCGCACGCGCGGCCGGGCCGCGCAGTGATGCGGCCCCGCGCCCCCAAGGGGCGGACCTAGCGGGGCGGGAGTCGGGGGCGGCGTTTGTCGGGGACGGTGGAGTAGTCGGGTGGGGCCGCCGCCGGGGTCGTCGCGAGGAGGTCCAGGGCCAGCTTCACCGCGTCGTCCAGGACCGCGTAGCGGCCTTCCGCCCAGTCCAGTGGGGTGCGCAGGGCCTCGATGTCCGGGGCGACGCCGTGGTTTTCGACGGCCCAGCCGTATTCGTCGAACCAGGCCGCGTTCATCGGGACCGTGATGACCGTGCCGTCGCCGAGCGGGTGGCGGCCGGTCATGCCCACCACGCCGCCCCACGTGCGCTGGCCGACCACAGGGCCCAGCGAGAGCAGACGGAAAGCGGCGGTGATCATGTCGCCGTCGGACGAGGTCGCCTCGTCGGCGAGGGCCACGACCGGGCCCCGGGGGGCGTTGGAGGCGTAGGAGACGGGTTGGGCGTCGCGGGTCAGGTCCCAGCCGAGGATGCGGCGGGTGAGCTTCTCGATGACGAGCTCGCTGATGTTGCCGCCCGCGTTTCCGCGTACGTCGACGATCAGGGCCGGGCGGGAGACCTCCAGGCGGAGGTCCCGGTTGAACTGGGCCCAGCCCGAGCCGCCCATGTCCGGGATGTGGAGGTAGCCGCACTTGCCGCCGCTCAGGTCCCGGACGACTTCGCGGCGTTTGGCCACCCAGTCCTGATAGCGGAGCGGGCGTTCGTCGACGAGGGGTACGACCGCGATGCGGCGGGGGCGGACCTCCTGGGGAGGGGTGGCCTCCGGGAGGAAGGTCAGTTCGACCGTGGTGCCGCCTGCGGCCGAGAGGAGCGGGAAGGGGCCCGCCACCGGGTCCACCGGGCGGCCGTCCACATGGGTGAGGATCGCGCCCACCCGGATTCCCGTACCGGCGAGGGGCGAGCGGGCCTTCGAGTCGGACGAGTCGCCCGGCAGGATGCGCGAGACGGTCCAATTGCCGTCCTTGACGTAGAAGTTCGCGCCCAGGAGGCCCATCGCGCGCTGGTAGTGCGGCGGGCCCTCGTTGCGGCGGGCGGCGGCCACGTACGCGTGGGACGTGCCCAGTTCGCCGAGCACTTCGCGCAGCAGGTCCGCGAACTCGTCGGGGGAGGCCACCCGTTCGACGAGCGGGCGGTACTGGTCGAGGACTCCGGGCCAGTCGATGCCGCCCATGTCCGGTTCCCAGAAGTAGGAGTTGATGATGCGGCCCGCTTCGGCGTAGGACTGGCGCCACTCCGCGCCGGGATCCACGTCGTGCAGGATGCGGCGCAGGTCCAGGTGGACGGTGGAGTCGTTGTCGCCGCGTTCCGTGGCGGGGACGGCGCGGATCTCGCCGTCCTCGACGATGACCAGGCGCGTGCCGTCGCCGCTGATGGCGAACCATTCGAGGTCGTCGGCCAGTTCCGTCTTACGCGCCTTGGCGAGGTCGAAGTGTTCCAGCGTGGGGCGGCCCGAGGTGTCGGCGGGGTTCGCGAAGGTCTCGCCGAGGGCCCCGGAGATCGGCCAGCGCAGCCAGACCAGGCCGCCCCCGCTCACGGCGGAGAGGGACGAGTACTTGGAGGCCGCCACGGGGAAGGGGGTGACGCGGTTCGCGAGGCCCTCGACCTCGACGGTCACCGTTCCGTCGCCTTCGGAGGCGTCGTCGGGGTCCAGCCCGCCCGCCGCCGGGCGGCCGTCGGGCGAGAGCGCGAAGGGGGAGGGGGTCGCGGAGGAGAGGGGGACGAGGTACGGGCGGCAGCCGAGAGGGAAGGAGAGGTCGCCCGTGTGGACGTCGTACACCGGGTCGAAACCGCGCCAGGAGAGGAAGGCGAGGTAGCGGCCGTCGCTGGTGAAGACGGGGTTCTCGTCCTCGAAGCGGCCGTTGGTGACGTCCACGATGAGGGTCGTCGCGCCACCCGTCGTTCCCTGGCCCTCCCTGGGCTGGATCCGCGCCATCTTGATCTGGCGCAGCGAGCGGCCGATGCCCGGGTGCGACCAGGTCAGCCACGCCCCGTCGGGGGAGAAGGCCAGGTCGCGGACCGGGCCGTTCAGGGAGCGGATCACCTCGGTGAGGGATTCCTCGCCCTCGGTGACGTTGAGGATCAGGAGGCGGCCGTCGTGGGAGGCCACGGCGATCCGCGTGCCGTCCGGGTCCGCCACCAGCTCGTGCACGCGGCCCAGTTGGCCGGAGGCGAGGCGGCGCGCGCCCCCCGCCCCGGCCGCCCGGGGGAGGTACGCGATCTCGACGGCGTCCTCGCCCTCCGCGTCCGTGACGAAGGCGACCTGGCCGCTGGGGCCCAGCATCTCCGGGAGCCGGACCCGTACCCCCGGCGTGTCCGCGATCGTACGGGCCGGGCCGTCGCGGTGGGTCAGCCAGTACAGGCTGCCCCGGACGGAGACCGCGCTCGCCCGTCCGGTGGCGTCGACGGCGAGGCCGCCCACGTGGCCCGCCGCCGGGATCTGGTACGCGCGGCGGCCGGTGCGGGGGCCGCCGAGGCGGACGTCCAGCTTGCGCGGGGTCCCGGTGGGCGAGAAGTCGTCGACGAGCCAGAGGTCGCCCGCGCACTGGTAGACGACGCGGGTGCCGTCGGCGGAGGCGGACGCGTGCCGGGCGTAGAAGGCGTCGTGGTCGGTGTGGCGGCGCAGGTCGGAGCCGTCGGGGCGGCAGGAGTAGAGGTTGCCCACGCCCTCGTGGTCGGAGAGGAACGCGATCCGGTCGCCCACGAACATCGGCGAGGACAGGTGCCCGTTCAGGTCCGGGAGGAGGCGTTCGCCGTGCAGCCACAGGCGGCCCGTCGCGCCGCCCCGGTAGCGCTTCCAGGCGGCGGGCTCGTGCGGGGGAGTGCCCGTGAGGAGGAGCGTGCGGCGTTCGCCGGTGCAGTCGGGGAGGGTGTCCGTGACGGCGAGGTCGGAGACCGGGCCCCAGGGGAGCCTGCCGCCGGGGCTGCCGTCCGTGGGGAGGGTGTAGGCCCAGGAGAAGTACGAGAAGGGCTGGCCGTGGGAGGAGACGGCGAGGATCTGGCCGTCCGGGGTCCAGCCGCAGACCCGGGCGTCCACCGAGCCCCAGTAGGAGAGGCGTCGCGAGGGGCCGCCTTCGACGGGGACCACGTGGATTTCGGGGTCCAGGCTGCGCCACGTCGTGTACGCGAGGTGCCGCCCGTCCGGGGAGAAGCGCGGGTGCCCGACCCGGGTGCGGTCCACGGTCAGCCGCCAGGCCCGGCCCGGGGTCTGCCCGGCGGGGGCGAGGGGGGCCACCCAGAGGTCGTCCTCGGCGACGAAGGCGAGGGTGTCGCCGTGGAGGTGCGGGAAACGGAGGTAGGCGGGGGCGGGGTGGTCGGGGGTGGGCTCCCGGGCGGATTCCCGGGCGGATTCCCGGGCGGACTCCCGGGCGGATTCCTGGGTGGACTCCTCTGTGGGCACTCGCATGCCCTCATGCTTTCCGCGCCAGGGGGGCCCGGCAACTCGTACGGCGGGATCTTTGGGGCGGGGCGTGCCCCTCAGGCGTACGTCCGTCGCAGGAACCGCACCAGTGGCGCGCTGTCCAGCTGCAACAGCAGCACCCCCTGTTCCGCGTGCAGCTCCAGCACCACCTGCACCCGCCCGCACGGCCAGATCCGTACGTCCCCCTGCTCGGTGGGAGCGCGCAGCCCCGCTTCGAGGAGCGCGCGGGGGAAGGCCCAGGCGGGGCGGGCCTCGCCGGGGCCGCCCGGGCCCGGCACCGGCAGCTCGATGCTCACCGTGTGCCGGTCGCCCGCCGGGGCGTGGCGCAGGAGGACGGGGAGGAGGGTGGGGACCGGGGCGTCGGTGACGAGGTTCGCGCGCAGCCGGACCTCCAGGGCGGGCCGCGCACCGCTCTCGGCGGCGGTGGCCTCGGCGGCGGCGCTCTCAGCGTCGGAGCCCCCGAGGGGACGGTCCTCAACGGTGCGGGACATGGCCCGCCTCCTCACCTCGTACGGACGCAGCACTCACATTCGCGGCAATTGACATCTAATGTCCCATATTTTGCCGGAGGTGATTGTCGAGACTTTGGGTGCTGCTTGCGAGGGGTAGTTATGGGCAGGGGGCTTTTGCGACGCCTTTGCAATAACTCCCTATCATCGAACGGTTGTCCGCCCTGAACGCTCCGTAGCGGTTCGAACCCGGGAGTTCCGCCATGCATGTCCCCGACGGATTCATCAACGCCCCCGTCTCCGTGGCGGCGGGAGCCGCCGCCGTCGCCGCCGTCGGGCTCAGCCTGCGCGGAGCCCGCCGCGAGCTCAGCGACGAGCGGGCGGCGCCCCTCGCGGGCCTCGTCGCCGCGTTCGTCTTCGCGGTGCAGATGCTGAACTTCCCCGTCGCGGCCGGGACGAGCGGGCACCTCCTGGGCGGGGCCCTGGCCGCGATACTCGTCGGGCCCTGGACCGGAATCCTCTGCATAGCGGTCGTCCTCCTGATGCAGGGCGTGCTGTTCGCGGACGGCGGCCTCACCGCGCTCGGCGTGAACATCACGACCATGGGCGTCGTGACCGTCCTCGTCTCGTACGGGATCTTCCGCGGCCTCGTGAAGGTTCTCCCCCGGCGGCGGCGCACGGTCACGGCGTCGGCCTTCGTCGCCGCGCTCGTGTCGGTGCCCGCCGCTGCCGCCTTCTTCACCCTCCTGTACGCGCTCGGCGGGACGACCGAGGTCCCCGTCGGGAAGGTGCTGACCGCCATGGTCGGCGTACACGTCCTGATCGGCGTCGGCGAGGCCGCGATCACCGCGCTCACCGTCGGCGCGGTGCTGGCGGTCCGGCCGGACCTGGTGTTCGGGGCGCGGGGGATCGGCGCGCCGCTGAAGCTGCGGGTGGGGGGTGAGCTGGTGGACGCCCCGGCTCCGGCTTCCGGCACGGCCGCCGTTCCGGTCGCCGCCCGGTCCGCGCGCCGCTTCTGGGGGGTCGGGCTGGTCTCCGCGCTCGCCCTCGCCGGGTTCGTCTCCCTCTACGCCTCCACCAGCCCCGACGGGCTGGAGAAGGTCGCCGCCGACCAGGGCATCGACAAGGGTGCGAAGCCGCACGCCGCCGAGGACTCGCCGCTCGCCGACTACACCGTCAAGGCCCTCGGCGAGGGCTCGCTGTCGAGCGGGCTCGCCGGGGTCATCGGGGTCGGCGTGACCGTGGCGGTCGGCAGCGGGGTCTTCTGGGCGGTGCGCAGGCGGCGTGCCGAGTCCGCTTCCGATTCAGGCGCCGCACGGGTCGACGCCTGACATGGGCGCCGGTCACGCCCACGCGCTCTACCGGCAGGGCCACAGCCCCGTGCACGCGCTGCCGCCGCACTGCAAACTCGTCGCCGTGTTCGGCTTCGTGGTGGTCGTCGTCTCGACGCCCCGGGAGGCCGTGTGGGCTTTCGGGGCGTACGCCGTGCTGCTCGCGGCCGTCGCGTACGCGGCCGGGGTCCCGGCCCGTCATGTGCTGACCCGGATGCTCGTCGAGGTGCCGTTCGTGGCCTTCGCCGTACTGATGCCGTTCGTGGCGGAGGGCGAGCGGGTGGAGGTCGCGGGGGTCTCGGTGAGCGTGCCGGGGCTGTGGGGGGCCTTCAACATCCTGGCGAAGGGGACGCTGGGGGTGGCGGCGTCCGTACTGCTCGCTTCGACGACGGAGCTGCGTGAACTGCTCTACGGATTGCAGAAGTTGAGGCTGCCGTCGCTGCTGGTGCAGATCGCGACGTTCATGATCCGGTACGGGGACGTCATCGCCGGTGAGCTGAAGCGGATGTCCATCGCCCGGCGGTCCCGGGGCTTCGAGGCGCGGGGCGTACGGCAGTGGGGGGTGCTGGCGAAGACGGCCGGGGCCTTGTTCATCCGGTCGTACGAGAGGGGGGAACGGGTGCATCTGGCGATGGTGAGCAGGGGGTACACCGGGGTGATGCCGGTACTGGACGACGCCGAGGCGTCACGGGAACAGTGGGTTCGGGCCGGGGCGCTGCCGGGGGCTGCGCTGCTGGTGTGTCTGACGGGATGGGTGTGGGTGCTGTGAGCGTTGCTTCGTTGGCCGTGAAAGGGCTCGCGTATGCCTATCCGGACGGGCACCAGGCGCTGTTCGGGGTGGACCTGAGGGTCGAGAAGGGGGAGCGGGTCGCACTTCTCGGGCCGAACGGGGCGGGGAAGACCACCCTGGTCCTCCACCTGAACGGGATCCTGACGGCGGGGGCGGGGGTGGTGGAAGTTGATGGACTGCCGGTCGTCAAGCGTCACTTGGCGGAGATCCGGCGGCGGGTCGGCATCGTCTTCCAGGACCCCGACGACCAGCTGTTCATGCCGACGGTCCGGGAGGACGTGGCGTTCGGCCCTGCGGCGGCCGGGCTGCGGGGGGCCGCGCTGGAGTCGTGCGTGCGGGAGGCGCTGGAGCGGGTGGGGATGGAGGCTTACGCGGACCGGGCTCCGCACCATCTGTCGTTCGGGCAGCGGAGGAGGGTGGCGGTGGCGACGGTGCTGGCGATGCGGCCGGAGATTCTGGTGCTGGACGAGCCGTCGTCGAATCTCGACCCGGCGTCGCGGCGGGAACTCGCGGATATTTTGCGGGGGTTGGATGTGACGGTGCTCATGGTCACGCATGATCTGCCGTATGCGCTGGAGTTGTGCCCTCGGGCGGTGATTCTCAGCGAGGGGGTGGTGGTCGCGGACGCCCCGACCCAGGAACTCCTCCTGGACTCGGGCCTGATGCGCACCCACCGCCTGGAACTCCCCTTCGGCTTCAACCCCGCCTCATCCCCCCTCCCCTAACCCCTCCCCCCAACCCCTCCGGGCCCCGCTCAGCCCCTCCGGGCCCCACCCAACCCCTCCGGGCCCCACCCAGCCCCCTCGGGCTGCGCCCAGCCCCCTCCGCCTCCGCCTCGCCCCCTTGGGCTCCGCTTCCGCCGAGCCTCCTTGGGCGGCGGGGCCGCCCCCCGGGGGCGGAACGGGCGGGCAAGGGGGCGGCCCCCCTCGCTCCGGGCCCACCCCGGTGCCGCCCGCTGTTACCCCGCCCGATGGGTGCGCCGCACCCCGGTGCGCCTGCGGCGGGCCGCCCCAGACCCTTCCCCAAGCTCTCAACTTCGTTCGAGCAGGGGAGACCCCATCCTTCACCTAAACTCGCGAGGCTTGGGGTTTGGATGTGCGGGTGCGTGGGGGCTGGGCGCGCAGTTCCCCGCGCCCCTAAGGGCATGCTCCGCAGCCTCTGCGAGCCGGGAGCGTACGCGCGGTGGAGCCGCACAGTGATGTGGTCCCGCGTCCGGCCGATCAAGGGGCCCCAACTGCGTCCTCCCCGTCCCACCCGGCACCATGGTGTCCAGTACACCCACCGCCCCCAACCCCCAGGAAGCGGAGCACCCCCGTGGACGTCCAAGGCACAACGGTCGCCGGGTTCGAGCCCGTCAAGGACGCCTTCCTCCGCAACTTCCAAGCCAGGGGCGAGCGCGGTGCCGCCGTCGCCGTCTACCTCCACGGTCACAAGGTCGTGGATCTCTGGGGCGGCACCCGCGACGTCGACGGCACCGTCCCCTGGGCCCTCGACACCGCCCAAGTGGTGCGGTCCGCCGGGAAGGGGATCGCGGCAGCCGTGCCGCTCCTCCTCCACCAGCGTGGCCAGATCGACCTCGATGCCCCCGTCGGCACGTACTGGCCCGCCTTCAAGGCCGCGGGCAAGGAGCGCGTACTCGTACGGCATCTGCTGTCCCATCGGGCAGGACTGCCCGTGCTGGACCGGCCCCTGACCCCCGCCGAAGCATGTGACGGCGCGTCGGGGGCCCGCGCCGTCGCCGCTCAGGCCCCCGCCTGGGAGCCGGGCACCGACCACGGCTACCACGCCCAGACGTACAGCTTCCTCGTCGCCGAACTCGTCCGCCGCGTCACCGGCCGCACCATCGGCCGCTGGGTCGCCGAGGAGATCGCCCGCCCGCTCGGCCTCGACTTCTGGATAGGTCTGCCGGAGGAGGAGGCGCACCGGGTGGGGCGGCTCGCGCCCGTCGAGGAGCCTCCGGCCGAGGGGGGCCTCAAGCTCCGCCCCAAGCGCGCCGTGTCCGAGGCGTACGCCGACCCGCACTCCCTCACCCGCCGCGCGTTCGGAGCCATCGACCCGCTCCCCGACGAGAACGACCCCGCCTACCGCGCCGCCGAACTCCCCGCGTCCGGCGCCATCTCCACCGCCCGCGCCCTCGCCCGGTGTTACGCCGCGATGATGGGTCCGGTCGACGCCGGGCCCCGCCTGTTCGCGCCCGCGACCCTCACCCTCGCCCGTACCGAGGAATCCGCGGGACCCGATCGGGTCCTGGTCGTCAACACCCGCTTCGGGCTCGGCTTCATGCTGCACGGGTCGGCGTCGCCGCTCCTCGGCCCCGGCTCCTTCGGCCATCCCGGCCGCGGCGGATCGCTGGGCTTCGCCGATCCCGAGACGGGCATCGCCCTCGGGTACGTGACCAACGGCCTCCGCAAGGGAGTTACGGCCGATCCTCGGGCGCTCGCCCTGATCGCCGCCATACGGAAGTGTCTGGGGCGGGTGTGAGCGTGTGAGCGTGTGAGCGGCGGAAAGGGGGGAGGGGCCGCCCGTGGTCACGGACGGCCCCTCCCTCGTGCCCTCACGGCTACCGCTTGAAGCCGTAGTCCATGATCTTCTTCGCGTCCGCCGTACGGTTCGCCTCGTTGGACGAAGCCAGCACGGCGCCGACCACGGTCCGCTTGCCGCGCGTCGCCGCGAAGACCAGGCAGTACTTCGCCTGCTTGCCGGAGCCCGTCTTCACGCCGATCGCACCGTTGTAGCTGCCGAGCAGCTTGTTGGTGTTGGTCCACTTCATGTCGCGGTAGCCACCGCTCTTGGTGGTGGTCCGCTGCGTCGTCGACCTCGTCTTGACGATCGTCCGGAAGTTGCCGTTCTTCAGCGCCGCCGTCGCGAGCTTCGAGAGGTCGCGCGGCGTCGAGTAGTTCGCGCCGTTGCCGATGCCGTCGAACGAGTCGAACCTCGTGTTCTTCATCCCGAGGCTCTTCGCGGTCGTGTTCATCTTCCCGATGAACGACCTGACCCGCGCGTCCCGGGTCTTGCCCGACCCGAACTTGTCCGCCAGCGCGTACGCCGCGTCGCAGCCCGACGGCAGCATCAGCCCGTACAGCAGCGACCGCACCGAGACCTTGTCGCCCACGATCAGCCGCGCCGACGACGCGCCCTTGCTGACGATGTAGTCGCTGTACGCCTTCTGGATCGTGACCTTCGAGTCCAGGTTCACGCCCTTGGTGGAGAGCACCACCTGGGCGGTCATGATCTTGGTCGTCGAACCGGTGGAGAGCCGGGTGTCACCGGCCTTCGAGAAGTACGTGCGCCCCGAGGCGCTGTCCATCAGGAAGCCGCCCTTGGCGACGATCGACGGCACCTTGGGAGCCGCGGCCGGAGCCGCCTGAGCGGCCGGAGCGACGAGCGCTCCGGCGGTCACGACCGACCCGGCGGTGACGAGAGTCGCCGTTATGCGACAGATCGCCTTGATTCCAGTTTTCAACGTGGATGCTCCAAATACCCTTAATGGGGGGCCGCATGAGGAGGCCGCCTGCACGTGTGACGCCTGTGAAGGGTAAATGGATGTGGCGCGGACGCAGTCTTTACCTTTTCTCAACCTGAATGGGTTACGGGCCGGAATCGTGGAGCCTCACGCGGGGCGCTCACGTGCGGGGCGCTCATGTGCGTGCGTCGAGGCGGTGCAGCAGGTTTCCCTTCGCGCCGTACATGTCGAGCAGGTAGCCCTCCGGAGCCTTGAAGCCCTCGCTCTCCCGCAGGTAGTCCACGAGCGTCACCTTGAACGCGTCGAAGTCCTCGCCGAGATTGTCTGCCCGGTCCGTCCACACGATCACGCGCGGCACCTTCTCCTCGGTAGCCTCGCTGTCGATTCCCCGCACGTACGTCTCGCCGCCGTCCTCGCGGAACCGCTCGCCGCGTTCGGCGGCGGCCTTCGGCGGGGTCGCGTCGATCGTCGTCGTACGGGAGTAGTAGGCGGGGACCGCCTGCCCGTCCCCGCCGGGAGAGCCGGGGCCGTCCGAGGCGCCGGACAGGGTGCAGCCGGTGGCCAGCAGGGCGGCCGAGACGAGCAGCGCGGCGGCGGCGAGAGGGCTGCGGCGGGAGCGCGGTGTGGGCGTCATGCGGGGAGCGTAACGACGGGGTGGGGGCTTGGGGAGGAGGCTGCCCGAGGCGGTGACGGGTTCCGGGCCGCGCTGCCCGGCGGGCGGTGCTACGGCCTCACCGGCTCGGCTTTTGGAGCGGCAGCCTCCGTCGTCGTCGGGCGGCGTTCCGCCGTGAGCCGGTGGGCGACCAGCGCGGCGCCCAGGCAGAGCGCGCACACCGAGGCGAGCGACAGCGCGACCGTCGCGGGCTGGGCGGCCCGGGTGGTCAGAGCCATGCCCGCGGGGACCACGGTGTTGCCGAGCATGCACGACAGGGTGAGCAGGGACGTCGCCCGCTGGGGCACCGCCGCGAGGCGGGAGATCCAGGTGATGAGGGTGGGGAGGATGGGCGCCAGGGCGATGCCTGCCAACGGGTAGGCGAACACCGCCGCGTGCGGGACGGCAGCCGCCAGCAGGCCGCCCAACGCCGTCGCCAGATACAGCGGGATGGCCAGGCGTACGGGCAGGCGCTGGGCCAAGTACGGGATGATCAGCCTGCCGAGCGCGATGCCGCCCCAGAACCCGGCCCCGGCCTGCGCGGCGGACGCCTCGCTCCAGCCGCTCCACACCAGTTGGGTGGACTGCCAGGCTCCGATGCTGGTCTCCAGGCCCGCGTACAGCAGACCGACCGCGAGGAAGACGCCCAGCCGGATCCGGGTGAGTCCGTCCTTGCCTGTGACCTGCCCCTCGGGGTCCTTCGGCGGGCGCGGCGGAGCGGAGAGCGCGGCTCCGGAGCGGTACGCCATGACACAGGCCAGGGCCAGCAGTCCGGCGATGAGCGGGAACAGCTGGATGTTCCAGCCGCCGACCGCGCTGACGCCCATCGGGCCGAGGATGGCTCCGACGCCGAACACCGCGTTGAGCCGGTTGACCATGACGACGCTGTTGTCGGCGAAGCCCTGGGCGAACGCCGTGTTCAGCATCAGGGCCAGCCCGCCGTAGCCGCTGCCGCAGACGGCCCCGGACACCGCGAAGACGGACCAGGTGGGGGCGGCGGCCATGCCCCCGGCCCCGGCGACGAAGAGCGCGAGCAGGGCGCCCGTGGCGGCGCGGGGCGGGAGCCTGCGGCCGAGGGCCCCGAGGACCGCCACGGCGACGAGCGCGCCGAGGTTGTACCAGGTGACGATGCGGCTGACGTCGTGTCCGCCGCCGAAGTGCTCGGTGAGGAGGGGGAGGGAGGCGCCGAGTGACGCGGTGGTGGCACCGAGGGTGAAGAAGAGGCTGAACGCGGACAGGGTGGTTGAGCGGGAGAGGACGGGGAGGGGGGCGGGAAGAGTGGGGGAGGTGGAGGTGGAGGCGGGGGAGGGTAAGTCGGTGTCGGTGCCCTTGTCCGTGCCGGTGCCCGCGCCCGTGCCGGTGCCCGCGCCCGTGCCGGTGCCCGCGCCCGTCCCGGTGCCCGCGCCCGTCCCGGTCCCCGCGCCCGTCCCGGTCCCCGCGCCCGCTCCCGTCCCGGTCCCCGCTCCCGTCCCGGTCCCCGCTCCCGTCCCGCTCCCCGCTCCCGTCCCGCTCCCCGCGCCCCTTCCCGTGGTCGTGCCCGTGCCGTCGTCGCCCCTGGCGTCATGCATCCGTACGCTCCCCGAGCAGCGCGATCCCGATCTCCGCCGAAGTGCCTTCCAGCCGTACCGTGCCCGTCGGCTCGTGGACGGCCTTCAGCGGGGTGAAGTCGGCCACGGTCGTCGCCGCGCCCACCTCGGTGAGGTTCGCCGCGCCGATGCCCACCGTGATCGCCCCGGCGGCCGTGGCCGACCGCACGCCGCTGGTCGAGTCCTCGAAGACCAGCAGGCGCGGGGCCGGGATGCCCAGCGCGTCGGCCGCCGCCAGATAGGGCTCGGGGTGGGGCTTGCCCCGGGACACGTCGTCCCTGGTGATCCGTACGGCGAAGGCATCCGCCAGGCCGAGCCCGCCGAGGGCGTTGTCGATCTTGCGGGGCCAGCTGCTGGTCGCCAGCGCGAGGCGGACCCCCAGGCCGTCGAGGGCCCGGACGAAGGCGCAGACGCCGTCGATCGCCTCGTACGCGGCCTCTTCCTCGATCTGGTCGACCTCCTTCCACAGGGCCATCCGCTGGTCGTGGCTGTGGTCGGGGAAGAGGGCCCGCACCGTCTCCGCGCCGGTGCGCCCGTGCACGTAATGCTCGAACGTGGCCGGATCCAGGGCGACTTCGTGCCGACGGGCCACCTCCCGCCAGGCGTTCTCGATGACGGGTCGTGAATCGATGATCACGCCGTCCATGTCGAACACCACGCCGTCGACGGCGTAGCGCGCGGATGACTCGGTCACGGGCTCGGTCGCTGGCTGGGTCACGGGCTCGGTCACGGGCTCGGTCATGGGCTTCCCCTCTCACACATGGTGGTGGGCCCTGCCGAGGCAGGGCCCACCACACCGGACGTCAGGACGTACGGAAGGTCACGAAACGTGCTGGGACATGAAGCTGTCGGGCTTGTCCTTCCATATCAGGTACACGTCATCGACGAGGAGGAGATCGATGATCTCGTCGCGCAGCGGGTCCACCGCGTCCCGGTGCGACCCCACGATCGGCTCCTCGTGCTTGTTGAACGAGGTGTTCACCAGCGCCGCCTGCCCGCTGCGTGCGTACCAGGACAGGAGCAGCGAGTGCAGGAAGGAGTCGTCCTGCTTCCGTACGATCTGCGGGCGCGCGGTGTTGTCGACGTGGACCACCGCCGGGCAGGTCTTGGCGAAGATCTCGGTGCACTCGTAGGTGATCGTCATGAACAGGGGTGCCGGGTGCTCCGGCTTCCAGCCCACGTACGCGTCGGCGGCCAGGTCCTCCGCCGTGATCGGGGCGAACGGCATGAACTCCGTACGCTTCAGCCGCTGGTTGAGCCAGTCGTTCATGCTCGGGTCGTCGGTGCTGTAGATGACGCTGCGGCGGCCCAGCGCGCGCGGGCCGAACTCCATGCGCCCCCGGTAGGTGCCGATCACCTGGTGGGCCTCCAGGGCGTCCAGCAGGATGTCCTGGATCCCGTTGTCGACGCGGAGGAAGCGGACCCCGGGGTAGTCCTTCAGGATCTCTTCCAACTGGGCGTCCGAGACGGTGGAGTCGGGGCCCAGGGCCATCGAGGGGAGCCGGACCCTGGCGCCGGTCTCGCGGTACTCGGTCACGACCGCGGCCTGGAGCGGCAGCCCGCCGTCGCCCATCGGCGGCAGCACGTACACGTTCTCGACGCCCGCGACCTCGAAGATCCGCTGGTTGAGCTTGACGTTGGCGAACACGCCGCCGGACAGGCAGACGTTGCTGGTCGCGACCTTGCCGATGTGCCGGGCGACGACCTCGGTCAGCAGGTCCTCCACGTGCCGCTGGGCCGCCGCGGCCACGTCGGCGGGATCGTGCAGGGCGATCTCCGCCAGCAGCGTCTCGGAGTAGCCCTCGTAGGACGGCTGGTAGTAGTCGCCGCAGCGGGCCCGGATCGCCCCGTCCTCCAGGCCGATCATCAGCTGCATGAGCGGCAGCAGCTTCTCCGGGTCGCCCTTCGCGGCCAGCCCGGTGATCTTGCCTTCGTGGCGGTTCGGCTTGAAGCCGAGCAGCTTGGTGATACGGCCGTAGAAGTAGCCCAGGCTGTCGATGGAGGTCTCGCGTTGGAGCACCTCCTCGCCGTCGGCCGTGCAGTACGTCACGGTGAGGGACTGGAAGTCGCCTCGGCCGTCGCAGGTGACGACGAGTGCGTCGTCGAAGGGCGAGGCGAGGAACGCGCCGACGCCGTGTGCCTCGTGGTGGTCCACGTAGACCGTCTTGGCGCGCAGGCCGTTCCGGTCGACGAACGCGTCGAACTCCGCGCGCTTGTCCTTGTCGTTGTGCAGCTCGTCGGCGATCCGCTTGCGCAGATGGGGCAGGCTGTCGGGGCGGAACCTGGCCTCTTCGGCGATGCGGTCCACGTACAGCAGCAGGTGCTTGTCCGCGTCGAAACCCGCGTGCCAGCCGTAGGTCACCCGGTCCACCTCGTCCAGCGAGACGCCGCCTTCGCGCAGGACGAAGTCGATGGACGCCTGCGGCCAGACCTTGTGGTCCTTGATCCGGGTGAAGCGCTCTTCGCTGGCGGCGGCGACGATCTCCCCGTCGCGCACCAGGCACGCACCGGCCAGGTCATTGTTCGTAACCCCTAAGACAAGCACGCGTGTGTCTCCCGTCTGGCACGGGCACACGCACTCCCCATGAGTGGGGAGGAAACGTGTACCTATGCCGAGTTTTCTGTGGTGCTGACGAGGATAGAGAAACGGGTGGGGCTCAACGAGAGCTAAACGCGGCATGAATTCAGCCAGCCAACTGGCGTTCCAGAAGGGGGCGTTGGGTGCGGTTTCGTATGCTCACCGGCATGTCGATCTCTCTGAACACCCTCGCCCGCAAGCTCTTCGACGGGCCCAATGTCGCCGTCCTCGCCACGGTCAGCGCCGACGGCAGCCCGCAGACCTCGCCCGTGTGGGTGGGGCGGGACGGTGATGAGCTGCTCGTCTCCACCCAGGATGGCCGGTTGAAGGTGCGCAACATGCGGCGCGACCCGAGGGTGAGCCTGACCGTGTACGCGGCGTCCGATCCGGGTGCGTACGTGGAGGTGCGGGGCGTGGCGGAGATCGCCGAGGACGAGGGCCGCGCGCTGGCCGTCGCGCTGGCGGAGAAGTACGAGGGGGCCGGGGCGGGGGAGGAGTACCTGCGACTGCCGGAGACGGCAGTGCGGTTGGCGGTACGGATCGTGCCGACGAGGGTGGTGGGGTACGGGGGGTGAGGTGAGAGGTGGGGCGGCGTCCGCTGGTGCGAACTGCCGCCCCTGCGCGGCTACTTGAGCGCGTCGACGAAGGCCGTCCAGGCCGCCGCCGGGAAGAGGATGGCCGGGCCGGTGGGGTTCTTGCTGTCGCGGACGGGGAGGTGGGCGGCGCAGGCGGAGTCATTCACTTCGAGGCAGTCGCCGCTCTCGCCGCCGCTGTACGTGGACTTCCTCCAGGCGTCGTTGACTTCGAGGCAGTCGCCGTCGGAACCGGAGCTGTAAGAGGACTTGCGCCAGGCGGTCAGGATCGAGGCGTCACGGATGGTCTGCTTGGAGCGCTTCATGTTCGTAATCCTCCGCGACGGACCTCAGCAGGGCCAGCGACTCCCGGTGCGACAGGGCGTCGCCCAGGGCATGATCGTAGGCCAACTGGCATTCGCCGACGGTGGACGGAACTTCCCACACCCGGCCGGACTTCAGGCCCTCGGTGTAGGCGATGGGCGGAAGGTCTTCGAACCACATGAGTTTGACGAGCCCTTCCATCAAGGAGTGGAACCCCACCGAGAACGGCAGCACGTGCACGCGGATGCGGCGGCTGTCGGCGAGGGCCACGATGTGACGGAGTTGGCGACACATCACCCCGGGTCCGCCGATCGGGCGGCGAATTACGGACTCGTCCAGCATCGCCCAGAACAGAGGTGAGTTGAAGTTGTCCAGGATGCGGGCCCGGCTGAGCCGTGTGGCAAGGAGCCTGTCACGTTCCTCGTCGGTCTTGGGGGCCGAGCCCGAGTTGAGCACCTCGCGCGCGTACTCCTCCGTCTGGAGCAGGCCGGGCACCAGCTTCGGCGCGTACTCGCGGATGATCGTCGCCTGCCCCTCGAACTCCAGTGCCTCCTTGAAGTGCTCCGCCACGGTCCTGCCGTCCAGCGTCGGCAGGAACTCCTCGAAGAAGTGCCCACCCCCCAGCGCCTGATCCAGCCTCCGCGCATCCTCCAGGCAGGGCCTGCGTCGGCCCGCCTCCATGTGCGCGATGTGCGTGCGCGAGATGATCGTGACTTCGCTCAACTCCTCCTGGGTGAGACCCAGTTCCTCGCGACGCCGCTTCAGCTCCTCGCCGTACTTCTTCCGGGAGATCGGGTTGTCCTCGATGGCCACGTAGATCAACTCCCTTACGTTCCGCGTTGTCACACGCAAACCCCTACCGAGGGTAGCGACCCCGACTCCACTCTGTGAGCTGTTCGGCACACACAGTGGAAGGAAGCGGAATGGAAGTCCCGTACGGAGAGGGCGAGTTCGTGGCCCACACCGAGAGCGACGTGTACGGACCCGGCAAGGTCATCGGCATAGAGGGCACCTGGCGACGCGTCCGCTTCACCCGCTTCGTGGCGAGCGTGGACGCCCGCAATTTGCGTACCGCAACGGACGACGAGCGGGCGGAGATCGTGGAGTGGCTGAACGCCAAGCGCCGCCAGTACGGGGGCACGTGGTGACGGGCGACGAGGGCCCGCTCCCCTCGGGTACGTACCTGACCCTCCGCGTCTCGCGCGACGGCGGCCGGACCTGGGGTGAGCGGACGGTCTACGCCCCGGACCGGAAGTCGGCCCCGCTGGAGGCAGGCAGCAGATACCCGCTGTGCGAGTGCCCCCGGTGCGGCGGGGAGCGGCCCAGAGGGTGATGAACGACGGCGGTCGGCGGCGTTCAGCCCCCGTTGAACGGGCGTACCTACGTTGAGCCCCCGGCGAGACCGCGCCCCGGATTTCGCCGGGCCCAACGACAGATGAGGAAGAAGCATGAAGCACAGACGTCGGAACCTGGCCGTGACGGCGGTCGCGGCAGCCGCAGCCCTCCTCGGGCTGGGGGCGGCTCCCGCCGCCGCGTACGACCCCACCCGAACGATCACGATCGGCGACCTGTGTCTGGACGCGGTCAACAGCGGTACTGCCAACGGCACTCCCGTGCAGCTGTTCACCTGCAACGACACGGACGCCCAGCACTGGTCGGCTCGGATCACCGACGGTCTCAATGGGCGCCGGTACCTGGTCAACGTGGCCTCCGGGAAGTGTCTCGACGTCCCGTACGGCGACGCGCGCGCCGGAGTGAAGCCGCAGCTGTGGGACTGCAACCGCACCGGCTCCCAGGAGTTCGCCACGCCTGGGGGACCCGGTCAGGGAGGCGGGTACGGGCCCATCGTCCACAACCCCTCGGGCCTCGTCCTGGACGTGCCCGACAGCAGGTTCGAGTCGGGTGCCAGGCCGCAGTTGTGGGTGCGGAACGGCACGAACGCCCAGAGCTGGACCTACTATCCGCTGGACGCGACCCCGGGCGACGGCGACGGCTCCAAGCCGTGCAAGCGGTGGTGTTAGGAGTCTGACTCCTTCATCCGCCGGGGCGTGCCACCCCCGGGGGTGGCACGGTGTGCTGGCTGAAGTAGCTTGGGCGGCAGTCGAGTTGGGCGCAGACCGGAGGGTCGACATGCCGCTTCCGCCAGGACAACGTGCCGTCGCGGGATTCCCGCGTTTCGGGAAGGACTTGAAGAACCCGCCGCCGCCCGTGCCCGCCGATCCGGTGATCGAGTTGGGTGGGGTCTCGGAGGCGGGTTCGGTGGCGGTGACGGAGTTGGCGAAGCTGCCGAGGCGCGAGGTGCGGGCCGACTTCCACTGTGTGGCCGGGTGGTCGGCGACCGGGCTGGTGTGGGAGGGGGTTTCCTTCGCGGACTTCTACCGGACCTTCGTGGAAACGGAGTTGAGGCCGGATGCGGTGGTGACCCACCTGGTGTTCGTGGGCTCCGACGGGGTGCGGGCGCTCGTGGAGATGGAGGACGCGCTCGGCGAGGACGTGCTGATCGCGGAGCGCCTGAACGGAGAGCCGCTCACTGGTGACCACGGCGCTCCGGTGCGGCTGGTCAGCCCCTGGCAGTACGGATACGTGAACATCAAGCACCTCTGCCGGATCGAGTTCTACCTCGGTCGGCCCGCGCTCGTCGACCGGTGGTCGCCCCTCGCGGCGCACTCCCGGGCGCGGGTCTGGAAGGAGGAGCGCCACCGTCGGCTGCCCGGTCGGGTGGTGCGCCCGTTGTACCGGTCGCTGGTCGGGGTGATCCGGGCGGCGAGCGGCGAGGGGAAGAACGCGCCGGGGTGGTGATGTGCGGGGCGGGAACGCGGCGGCTGCGGGCGTCGGCGGACGCCCGCAACCGTGGGGCGGGTGCCGACTCGCTTAGTAGGAGAGGCAGTTCGCGTACGGAGTGATCGGGAAGGTCGCTCCGTCGGCGTTGATCTGCTGGTAGGAGACCTTCCAGGCGTTGGCGGCGTGGTCGGCCTTGCTCTCCCAGAACCAGTAGTTGAAGACCTTCGACTGGTCGGGGCGGACGCCGTGCTCGAATCCGCCGCCCACGACGACCGTGCCCGCCGGGCACGTGGCGGTCAGCGTGATCTTGCCGTCCTTGTCCGAGGGGAGGTTGCCTACGGTGCCCGCCACCTGGGTGACCTTCGGGGGGTTCGTGGGCCCCGGCTCGCCCTTCGCCCCGGCAGGGCCTGCGGGACCGACAGCCCCTGCGGGACCGACAGCTCCGGCGGGGCCTGCCGGACCGGCCGGGCCGTCAGCGCCTGCGGGACCGGCCGGGCCCGTGTCCCCCTTGGGGCCCTTGGGGCCCTTGAGCTTGTCTTTGTACTTGTCGAAGACCTTCTTCACGCACTTCTCGCACCACTTGTCCTTGTCCTCGCCGCCACCGCGCACGGTGGGGACCGAAGCGGCGGAGGGCAGGGCGGAGAGGGCAGCGGGCGCCTGGGGGGTCGGCTGGGTGGAGGCCGAGGCCGTGGGGGCGAGGCCGCTCAGGGCGGCGGCGGAGAGGGCGGCGAGCGCCAGCAGCTTCTGCATGATCAGATGCTTGACCGGGACGCGGTGAACCTCCAGGCGTATGCGCCCAAAAGTGCCGAAGCACCCCCTTCTGGCCCAGTTCCCAGCTCGCAGCGCCCGGCTCGCAGCGCCCGGCTCGCAACGCCCAGCTCCCAGCTTCGGGCGCCCCGTACTCGGCACTCGGCACTCGGCGCACGTCAGCTCGCCTGGAGCATGAGCCCGATCCCCACCACCATCAGCCCGGCCGCCGCGATGCGCGGACCCCCGAAGCGCTCCTTCAGGAAGATCGCGCCGATCGCCGCGCCCACGATGATGCTCGACTCGCGCAGAGCCGCGATCGGGGCGAGCGGGGCGCGGGTCTGGGCCCACAGCACCAGGCCGTACGCGGTGACCGAGAGGGCCGCGCCGACGAGGCCGCGTACCGCGAACGGCTTGATCTGGGCGGCGAGTCGGGACCGCCGCCGGTAGAGGGCGCAGACCGGGATCGAGATGCCCTCCAGGACCATCAGCCACGCGATGTAGCCGAGCGCGGTGCCCGAGGCGCGGACGCCCAGGCCGTCGACGGTCGTGTACAGGGCGATGGCCAGGCCCGTCGCCAACGCGGCCCCGATGGCGGCCCACTGGGGCTTCTTGCCGGAGCCCCGGATGCCCCACAGGGCGACCCCGACCAGGCCCGTGCAGGCGACGGCCACGCCCGCGAGCTGCCAGCCGGACGGGATCTCGTCGGCGAACACCGCGGCGAGGGCCGTCACCGCGAGGGGGGCCGTGCCGCGTGCGATCGGGTACATCTGGCCGAAGTCGCCCAGCGTGAACGAGCGCATGAGCAGGAGCATGTACGCGACATGCAGGGCGGCCGACAGGACGAGGTACGGCCAGGCTCCGGCGGCGGGCAGGGGGACGAACGCCGCCATGGCGAGGCCGATGAGGAGGCCGCCGCCGGAGATGAGGGTGAAGGAGAGCAGCTGGTCCTTGATGTTGTGCGCGATGGCGTTCCAGCTCGCGTGCGTGATCGCCGCGACCAGGACGGCGGCTATGACGAGCGGGGTCACGCAGCGGTTCCTTCCCGTACGTCGGCGAGCTGCGCGCCCGCGTGGGCGATCAGGTCCGCAGGGGCGAGCGGGAAGACCGAGTGCGGGGTGCCCGCGGCGGCCCAGACGACCGGGTGGGTGAGCAGGCCCCGGTCCGCGAGGACGGTGGTGCGGGTGCGGTGCCCGAAGGGGGGCACGCCACCGATCGCGTAACCGGTGGTGGCGCGGACCAGGTCGGCGTCGGCGCGCTTGACCTTCCGCGCGCCCAGTTCGGCCCGTACGAGATCGAGGTCCACGCGGGAGGAGCCGTCCATCAGGACGAGGACCGGGACGCCGTCCGCCTCGAAGATCAGGGACTTGACGATCTCGCTGGTGTCGCAGCCGATCGCCGCTGCGGCCTCGGCGGCGGTGCGGGTCGCGTCCGGGAAGTGACGTACTTCCGAAGTGAGAGCCGAGAGGCCGATTTCGGCGAGGGCGGAGGCGAACAGCGGGTGAACGGGAGGGGGTTCCGGAGTGCTCATGGCCCGCACGCTACTGCTCTGCGTGCGGGCTGTGCGAACGGGTTCCGAGGGATGACCCGGGGGATGACTGGAGCGTTACTAGGGGATGATTTTGGGGGTGATTACTCGGTAAGGGGTGGTGGATCAGCGGGCGTTGAGGACATTCGCGACGATCTTTCCCGCGGTCTCGCCGCCGTGACCGCCCGCCGTGACCATGGCCGCAGCCGACAGGTCGTCCGCGTACCCCGTGAACCAGCTGTTGGACTTGTCCTGGCCGCCGAGTTCCGCCGAACCGGTCTTCGCGCCCTTGTCGCCGCCGACCGAGGCCATCGCCCCGGCGGCCGTGCCGGAGGTGGCCGTCAGGCGCAGCAGGGACCGCATGCTCTGGACGGTCGAGCCCGAGAGCCTGCGGGGGGCGGTCGCGAAGTCGCGGTCGTCCAGGGACTTGGGGACGAGGTAGGGCTGCTGGAAGGAGCCCGTGGTCGCGGTCGAGATGACCGAGGCCATGTTGAGGGGGTTCATCTGGATCTTGCCCTGGCCGATGTAGTGCTCGGCCTCCAGGGCGCCGGAGGCGTCGGGGATGCTGCCGTCGCGGGTGTCGATGCCGGTCTGCCAGTTCAGGCCGATGCCGAAGACGTCGTGGGAGATCTTGGCGAGGCCGTTCGGCTCGACCTTGGTGGAGTCGTCGATGAGCTTGATGAAGGCCGTGTTGCACGAGCGGGCGAAACTCGTCGAGAAGGGCGTGCCGTCCGGCAGGTCGAAGTTCTTCAGGTTGGGGATGGTGCGGCCCTGCCAGGTGGCCGACTTCGGGCACTCGGCCGGCTTCGAGGGGGCGACCAGGCCCTGTTCCAGCAGCATCGACGTGGTGACGATCTTCATCGTGGAGCCGGGGGCCTCGCCGCCGCTGATCGCCGGGCTGAACGCCTGGGCCGGGTTGCTGGCGATGGCGCGGATCGCGCCGGTCTCGCGGTTCAGGGCGACGACCGAACCGCCCTCGTACCGCTTGACCGCCTTCTCGGCGGCCGCCTGGACGCCCGCGTCGAGGGTCGTCTTGAGCTCGCCGGGGACGCCCTTGGAGAGGGTGAGGAGCGTGCGGGAGGGCTGGTCGGCCTGGGCGGGCTCGATGAAGAGCTCGACGCCCGGCTTGCCGTCGGACTTCTCGCCGTACTTCTTGCGGAGCTGGTCCAGGACCGGGCCGAGGGAGGGGTAGTCCTCCTTGGTCAGCTCCTTGCCGTTGCGGTCGACGGCCTTGATGGGCGGCGTGGAGGCCGTGCCCGTCTTGAGCGTCTCGCCCTTCTTCAGCTCCGGGTGGATGACGCCGGGCTGCCAGTCGACGAGCGGGAGGCCGGTCTTCTCGCCGCGCACGACGGTGAGCGCGCTCGCGTACGAGAGGGGCTTGGCGGCGGCGCCGTCCGTGCCCACCTTGCCGGTGACGGTGAACGGGACCTTCGCGCCGACCGCCGTGCCGGGGGTGACCTTGAGGCCCGATATGTGGGCCTCCTCGGCGTACGCGGTCAGGACCGTGGTGGCGTCGACCGCGTTGTTGGTGAGCTGGGCGGCGGCTTCGGGGTCGGCCTTGGACCAGGCGGCGAAGAAGGCTTCGGAGGTGGTGCGGATCTCGTCGGGGGACGGGGGGCCGGAGGCGGCGGGGGCGCTCTGGCTCTGGGTTTTGTCCCCGGAGCCGGTGCTTCCGGTCAGGCCGTTGTACAGGTTGTAGCCGCCGTAGCCGACGCCGCCGGCGACCAGGACGAATGCGCCGCCGACGACGGCGACCTTGGCTCCGCTGCGCATGACGCAGTCCCCTCCCCAGGAGCTCGCCGGGCTCTTTGGTGCCCGGGAGTTATCGGGGAGTGACTCTACGGGGTGGGGGTGACAGGAGCGATCGGTGTTATGCGACTGGTACGCGGGGCTTGGGGGGTCGGCGGGGCGGGCTTTCCGGGGGCGGGACCGGGCCGGGGGGTGGCCCAACCCCCTGCTGGGCGCGGCTCACTGGGCCTTTGGGCCCGCGGCCGGGTGTGCCTGGGGCGGGCACTCCGCCCCGCCCCTTGGCCTCACCCCTGCGGGCGCCAGAGTGTCTGACGTCACTGCCTGGGGGCTCCGCTCCCGCCCCCCCCGGAGGGGCATTTAGGGGCGCGGGCCTGTGCTCTCTGTGCGGCTCCGCCGAGCGTGCGCTCCCGGTTCCGCTGGGGCTCGCGTGAACGTGCCCCTTTAGGGGCGCGGGGAACTGCGCGCCCAGCCCCCACGCACCCGCACGTCTCCGGGACAGCCGCGCGGCGAGCGCTTTAGGTGAAGGGGTGGGGAGGGGCAGCCCGCCGCAGGCGCACCGGGGTGCGGCGTACCTGATGGCGGAGGTAAAGGCGGGCGGCACCGGTCCGACCCCCTCGCGAGGGGTGCGCCGGTAGCGGGGCTGGTCGGGGGTGCTCCGGGGTGGGCCCGGAGCGAGGGGGCCGCCCCCTTGCCCGCCCGTTCCGCCCCCGGGGGGCGGCCCCGCCGCCCAAGGGGACGAGGCAAGGCGGAGCCCAAGGGGGCTGGGGAAGCGGAGGGGCGGAGCCCAAGGGGGCGAGGCGGAAGCGGCGCGCAGGGGGCGAGGCGGGGCGGAGGTCGAGGGGGGTGGGCGGAGGCGGAGGCCGAGAGGGTTGGGTGGGGTGGAGCCCGCGGGGGTGGGCAAGGCTCCGCTGCCCGGAAGGAGGAGGGGGTGGGTTAGATCCAGGTGTCGAGCCACATGCGGTGGCGCCATTCGTCGATGGGGATCGTCGTGCCCGTGTAGATCGGCCAGAAGTAGATGAAGTTCCACACGATCAGGAGGACCAGGACCCCCGCCCCGATCGCCCCCACCGCCCGTCGGCGTTCGTCCGCGCCTGGACGCCCCAGCAGCGCCCCGACCAGCATCGCCACCGCCAGACACAGGAAGGGCACGAACACGACCGCGTAGAAGAAGAAGATCGTCCGTTCCTGGTAGAGGAACCACGGCAGCCACCCCGCCACCACCCCCGCCAGGATCGCCCCCGCCCGCCAGTCCCGCCGGAAGAACCAGCGCCACAGCACGTACAGCAGCGCGAAAGCCGCCGCCCACCACAGCAGCGGCGTCCCCAGCGCCAGCACCTCGCTCGCGCACTTCTCCGTCTCCGTGCGCGGGCAGCCGGAGAAGCCCGGCTTCGGGGATTCGTAGTAGTACGAGACGGGACGGCCGACCAGGATCCAGGACCAGGGGTTGGACTGGTAGGTGTGGCCCGAGGTCAGGCCGATGTGGAAGGTGTAGACCTCGCTCTCGTAGTGCCACAGGCTCCGCAGCCACTCCGGCACCCACGTCATGTCGAACTGCGGGAGCGGGATCGGGCCGATGTGGTCAGGGGAGAGGCCCGCCCGGCCCTTCGCCCAGTCGCGGAAGTACCCCTTCGAGGTCAGGATCCAGCCGGTCCAGGACGCGACGTACGTGAGGACGGCGACCGGGACCGTCGAGACGAACGCCGGGAGGACGTCCCGCTTCAGGACCGCGACGTACGGGCGGCGCGCCCCCGCCGTGCGGCGCGCGGCCACGTCCCAGAGGACCGTCAGGAGGCAGAAGACGACCAGCGTGTAGAGGCCGCTCCACTTCGTCGCGAAGCCCAGGCCCAGGCAGAGGCCCGCGCCCACGCGCCACGGGCGCAGACCCAGCCGGAGTCCCGAGGCGACCTCGCAGGAGGGGCGCAGGATGCCGTCGGAGTCCACGGGCAGCGCGTTCGCCAGGCGCCGACGGCTGTGGTCGCGGTCGACGACCAGGCAGCCGAAGGCCGCCAGGACGAAGAACATCAGGACCTGGTCGAGGAGCGCGGTGCGGCTCATCACGAAGTGCAGGCCGTCGACGGCCAGGAGCAGCCCGGCGAGGCAGCCCAGGAAGGTGGAGCGGAAGAGGCGGCGGCCGATCCGGCAGAGGAGCAGGACGGAGAGGGTGCCGAGGACGGCGACCGCGAAGCGCCAGCCGAAGGGAGTGAGGCCGAAGAGCTGTTCGCCCCAGCCGATCAGCCATTTGCCGACCGGGGGGTGCACCACGTAGCCGGGGTCGGCGGGGATCGGGACCGCGTCGGGGTTGGCGAGTACCGACTTGTCGATGTCCTTGGGCCAACTGCCCTCGTAACCCTGGTGGACGAGGGCCCACGCGTCCTTCGCGTAGTACGTCTCGTCGAATATCACCGCCTTGGGGCTGCCGAGGTTCCAGAAGCGCATCAGCCCGGCGAGGAGGGTCACCAGGAGCGGACCGCCCCAGGGGGCCAGGCGCAGCAAGGCGTGGAAGAGGGCCGGGGGGATGTGCAGGAGCCGCCACAGGTGCGGGCGGTAGGGCATGACGGCGTACGGGGGGACCAGGCGTTCGCGCAGTCCGCTCGTCGTCCGGGGCACGTAGCCGAATCGGCGCAGCCTTCGCTGCCAGGAGGGCGGCTCCTCTTCAGGGGCCCGTCCGTGCTGGGCTGGGGGCGCAGTACTCGTCACCGCGCCATCGTAGGGAACGAGGCTGTGCGCGTCGCCCGTCAGGGCTGGGGATGTCGGCCGTCGGGGCACGGGGGCGGTCCGGGGATGTCGGCCGTCGGGGCACGGGGGCGGCCCGGGGGTGTCGCCCGTCGTGGCACCGGGGCGGCCCGGGGTGTCGCCCGCCGTGGCACCGGGGCGGTCCCGGGGGATGTCGGCCGTCGGCCCTGGGAGGATGGGGGGGTGACTGGATCGACTGCACCCACCGTGACCGCCGCCGGAGTCCTCGTACTCGCCGGGACGCCCATCGGCGACGTCTCCGACGCCCCGCCCCGGCTGGCGAAGGAGCTGGAGGCCGCCGACGTGATCGCCGCCGAGGACACGCGGCGGCTGCGGCGGCTGACGCAGGCGCTCGGGGTGTTCACCACGGGGCGTGTCGTCTCGTACTTCGAGGGCAACGAGACCGCGCGGACGCCCGAGCTGGTCGAGGCGCTGGAGGGCGGCGCGCGGGTGCTGCTCGTGACCGACGCCGGGATGCCCTCCGTGTCCGACCCGGGGTACCGGCTGGTCGCGGCGGCCGTCGAGAAGGACCTGAAGATCACGGCGGTGCCGGGACCCTCCGCCGTGCTGACCGCGCTGGCGCTGTCCGGGCTGCCGGTGGACCGGTTCTGTTTCGAGGGGTTCCTGCCGAGGAAGGCCGGGGAGCGGCTCGGCAAGCTGCGCGAGGTCGCCGATGAGCGGCGGACCCTCGTGTACTTCGAGGCGCCGCACCGGCTCGACGACACCCTCGCCGCCATGGCCGAGGTGTTCGGCGAGGAGCGGCGGGCGGCGGTGTGCCGCGAACTGACCAAGACGTACGAAGAGGTCAAGCGGGGGCCGCTCAAGGCGCTCGCCGAGTGGGCGGCGGAAGGCGTGCGCGGCGAGATCACCGTCGTGGTCGAGGGGGCCCCGGAGGCCGGGCCCGCAGAGCTGGACGCCGATGAGCTGGTGCGGCGGGTGCAGGTGCGCGAGGAGGCGGGGGAGCGGCGCAAGGAGGCCATCGCCGCTGTCGCGGCCGAGGCGGGGCTTCCCAAGCGGGAGGTGTTCGATGCCGTCGTCGCGGCAAAGAATGCGGCTCGGGCGGGGGCGGCAGGGGCGGGCGCAGGTAAAGGAGCTTCTTGAAAAGCAAAGCGAATCCCGTGTATAACCCAACTTTCTTGGGCGCTCGTCAAATACTCCCCACGGTTTGACAGGTCTGTCGCGCTTCCGCCCGAAAAGGCGTCCACTGGATGGTGAGTGGAAAGGAGCTGGCATGAGCGAGATCGCGCAGAGCGCAGCCGGCAGCATCACGGCTCAGGGCACGACGCAGGGCACGGTTCAGGAGGCGTACGCCTTCGCGTGCATGAAGTGCGGCCACGGCTGGGAGCAGGCGTACGAGATAGAGCACCACACGGACGGCTCCGGTCGCCCCTTCGTCGTGTACCGCGCGAACGGCGAGCGCGTGCCCTCCCCGCTGTCCCGCCCCTCCTGCCTCAACTGCGGCGGCACCGTCGTGCGCATCATGCGGTCCGGCCAGGTGTCGACCATCCAGCAGCTCCAGCGGCGCAACGCCGAGACCGTCTCCGCCGCGGGCCCCGTCCCGGCCGAGGCGGAGGGCGCGAGCGTGCCCCGGGCGCGCGAGCCGCACCACTGGCACCTCTCGGACCTGCTGCATCCCTTCCACCGCAAGCAGCAGTAACCAGGAGGAGGCAGGAAGGGGCGGTAGGAGGCCAGCGGCAGGCAGGAGGAGCGGCCGGGCGGGGCGCGGGCGCGCTTTCGTAGGATCGACCGCATGAGCCCGAGCCCCGCCCCCGGCGGAAAGAACGCCGACAAGAACGCCGCGCCGCCCGCGCCCGAGCCCCTTCGCGTGCCGGTCGCCGACTCGCACACCCACCTGGACATGCAGGACACCACCGTCGAGCAGGCCCTCGCCACGGCCGCCTCGGTCGGGGTGACGACCCTGGTGCAGGTGGGCTGCGACGTGAAGGGCTCCCAGTGGGCCGCCGAGACGGCGGCGGCGTACGACAGCGTCCACGCGGCCGTCGCGCTGCACCCCAACGAAGCTCCCAGGATCGTCCTCGGCACACCTCCCTCTGGGGGGCAAGCCCCCCAGACCCCCCGCGCCGGCTGGTCCCGGCAGGGGGCCAGGCCCGGAGGCGGGGATTCCGCCCTGGACGACGCGCTCGCCGAGATCGACCGGCTGGCCGCCCTCCCGCACGTCCTCGGCGTCGGCGAGACCGGCCTCGACTTCTTCCGTACGGGACCGGAGGGCATGGCGGCGCAGGAGCGGTCCTTCCGCGCCCACATCGAGATCGCCAAGCGGCACGGCAAGGCCCTCGTCATCCACGACCGGGACGCCCACGCGGACGTCCTGCGGGTGCTGGAGGAGGAGGGCGCGCCCGAGCGGACCGTCTTCCACTGCTACTCCGGCGACGCCGAGATGGCGGCGGTGTGCGTCGAGAAGGGCTACTTCCTGTCCTTCGCCGGGACGGTCACCTTCAAGAACGCCCAGCCGCTGCGGGACGCCCTCTCCGTGGCCCCGATGGAGCTGGTGCTGGTCGAGACCGACGCACCCTTCCTGACTCCGGCCCCGTACCGGGGGCGGCCCAACGCCCCGTACCTCATCCCGATCACCGTGCGGGCGATGGCCGCCGTCAAGGGCGTCGACGAGGACGTCATGGCCGGTGCCATCGCCGCCAACACGGCACGCGCGTTCGGCTACTGAGCCGAAGCCCCGGCGGGTTCGCACGGGAGTTCGTCGCGCAACCCTGCGTAGCCGCGTCGCTTTGGAGAGTGACGATCGCTCCGCTAGTGTCCCGGCCCGCAGCACTGGCAGCCGGGACACCGGCCTGTCTGTCGGGCGGAATCGGGCGGACCGGGAGCGACGTGAGCAATACGCAGGGTGGTGCGCTGTCGTACGAGGCGCAGGCGGAGGCGGAGGCGCAGGGGCAGTACGGGGCGTCGTACGAGCCGCAGGTGCAGACGCAGGCGCAGGCGTACGGGTATGACGCCGGGGGCGGGTACGGGGGCGGTGCCGCGCCGTACGAGGGGTACGGCGGGCAGGAGCTCTACGGGAGTGGGGGCGGGGCCGTCGGGACGGCCGTGCAGGACCCGTACGAGGGGCACGAAGGGGCGCAGACCTCGTACGACGCGCAGGCTCCGTACGGGACCGAGCCCGAGCCCGATCTGTACGACCTCACGCCGCCGCTCTCCGGCGAGCCCCTCCTGCCCCGCCAGCACCCCGTCTCCGCCGTGCTCCGGTCGGCCGGGCCCGGCGGCCCGGAAGGGCCCGAGGGCGACGGCCGGGGCGGCGACGGGCGGCGCGCGGCCCGGCGCCGCAAGGGCGGTGCGGGGGCCGCGTCCGGGGGCGAGAGGCCCGACACCCTCCGCAAGCTCGTGCCGCAGGCGCTGGTCGTGGCGTTCCTGGCGGGCGGCACCTCCGCCTTCGTCGCCAACGACAAGGCCATCGAGCTGAGCGTCGACGGCGCGCCCCGCACCCTGCACACCTTCGCCGACGACGTCACGGAGCTGTTGGAGAAGGAGGGGGTGCACATCGGCGAGCACGACTTGGTGGCCCCGGGGCCCGGCCAGGCGCTCGCGAGCGGCGACGAGGTCGTGGTGCGGTACGGGCGGCCGGTCGTCCTGACGCTGGACGGCCAGCGGCGCCAGGTGTGGACGACCGCCCAGACGGTCGACGGGGCGCTGAAGCAGTTCGGCGTGCGGGCGGAGGGCGCGTACCTGTCGGCGTCCCGGTCGTCCGCGATCGGGCGCAAGGGGCTGGCGCTGGACGTCCGTACGGAACGGACCCTGACGGTGATGGCCGACGGGCGCGAGCACACCATCCGGACGAACGCGGCGACCGTCGAGGACGCCGTCGGCGAGGCCGGGATCACGCTGGGTGCGGAGGACACCACGTCCGTGCCCATGGACAGCTTCCCGCGCGACGGGCAGACGGTCACGGTCATGCGGATCACCGGGAGCCGGGAGGTCCGCGAGGAACCCATCGACTTCAGGGTCATCCGGAAGGAGGACCCGACCGTCTTCAAGGGGACGGAGGAGATCGAGCGGGCCGGGGTGAAGGGGGCGCGCAGGGTCACGTACGTACTGAGGACGGTCAACGGGGTCAAGCAGAAGCCGAAGAAGTTCTCGGAGGAGGTGGCCCGGGAGCCCGTGAACCAGGTGGTCCGGGTGGGGACCAAGCCGATGCCGACGTCGGTGTCGGGGGCGGACGGGCTCAACTGGGACGGTCTGGCGCAGTGCGAGTCGGGCGGTCGGGCGAACGTCACGGACCCGTCGGGGACGTACGGGGGGCTCTACCAGTTCGACCGCCAGACCTGGCAGTCGCTGGGCGGGACGGGGGCGGCCCATGAGGCTCCGGCCGCCGAACAGACCTTCCGCGCGAAGAAGCTCTACGTCCAACGGGGGGCCAGCCCTTGGCCCCACTGCGGCCGCAAACTCTAGCGCCCGGGGGGGCGGGGGGCTGGGCGCGCAGCTCCCCCCACCCCTCGGGCCCCGCCTCCGCCCAGCCCCCTCGGGCTCCGCTTCCCCAGCCCCCTCGGGCTCCGCCCCCACCTCGCCCCCGTTGGGCTCCGCTTTGCCTCGTCCCTTTGGGCGGCGGGGCCGCACCCCGGGGGCGGAACGGGCGGGCAAGGGGGCGGCCCCTCTCGCTCCGGGCCCACCCCGGAGCGGCCCCGACCAGCCCCGGTGCCGCCTCGCCCCTTGCGAGGGGCCCGCCCCGGTGCCGCCCGCCGTTACCTCCGCCTATGGGTGCGCCGCACCCGGGTGCGCCTGCGGCGGGCTGCCCCAGACCCTTCCCCAAGCTCTCAACTTCGTTCGAGCAGGGGAGACCCCATCCTTCACCTAAACTCGCGAGGCTTGGGGTTCGTACGTGCGGGCGCGTGGGGGCTGGGCGCGCAGTTCCCCGCGCCCCTAAAGGGGCACGTTCACGCGAGCCCCAGCGGAACGCGGGGCGGAGCCGCACAGTGACACAGTCCCGCGCCCCTGAAGGGGCCCTTACGCTTGAGCGGTGAGTACCCCAGAACCCCCCGCCGCCCCCCAGGAGCACGCCCTCCTCGGCCCCGCCGACATCCGTGAGCTGGCCGCCGCCCTCGGCGTGCGCCCCACCAAGCAGCGCGGGCAGAACTTCGTCATCGACGCCAACACCGTCCGCCGCATCGTCCGCACCGCCGGAGTGCGCGCCGACGACGTCGTGGTCGAGGTCGGGCCCGGGCTCGGTTCGCTGACGCTCGCCCTGCTCGAAGGAGCCGACCGGGTCGTCGCCGTCGAGATCGACGACGTACTGGCCGCCGCCCTCCCGGCCACCATCCAGGCCCGGATGCCGGAGAAGGCGGACCGCTTCGACCTGGTCCACTCCGACGCCATGCTCGTCGAGAAGCTCCCGGCCGACCCGACCGCCCTGGTCGCCAACCTTCCGTACAACGTGGCCGTCCCCGTGCTCCTCCACATGCTGGAGCACTTCCCGACCATCGAGCGGACGCTCGTGATGGTCCAGGCGGAGGTGGCCGACCGGCTCGCCGCCAAGCCCGGGAACAAGGTCTACGGAGTGCCCTCCGTCAAGGCGAACTGGTACGCGGACGTGAAGAGGGCCGGATCCATCGGGCGGAACGTCTTCTGGCCCGCGCCGAACGTCGACTCCGGGCTCGTTTCGCTGGTGAAGCGGGAAGCGCCCGTGGCGACCACCGCCTCCCGCAAGGAGGTCTTCGCGGTCGTGGACGCCGCCTTCGCGCAGCGGCGCAAGACCCTGCGCGCGGCGCTCTCCGGCTGGGCCGGTTCGCCCGCCGCCGCCGAGGCCGCCCTCGTCGCCGCCGGGATCTCGCCGCAGGCGCGCGGCGAGGCGCTGACGGTGGAGGAGTTCGCCCGGATCGCGGAGGCCAAGGCGTGACGCCGGGGACTTCCGTCACCGTGCGCGTGCCCGCCAAGGTGAACGTGCAGCTCGCCGTGGGCGGAGTGCGGGCGGACGGCTTCCATCCGCTCGCCAATGTCTTCCTCGCCGTCGGGCTGTACGACGAGGTCACCGCCACCCCGGCCGACGAGCTGCGGATCACCTGCGAGGGGCCGGGCTCGGAGCACGTACCGCTGGACCGTACGAACCTCGCGGCCCGCGCCGCCGTCGCCCTCGCCGAACTCCACGGCCTCGCCCCCGACGTCCACCTGCACATCGCCAAGGACATCCCCGTCGCGGGCGGCATGGCGGGCGGCAGCGCGGACGCGGCGGGTGCCTTGCTGGCGTGCGAGGTGCTGTGGGGGACCAGGACTTCGAATGACCAACTCCTCGCGATCTGCGCTGAGTTGGGGAGCGATGTGCCCTTCTCGTACGTGGGAGGGGCCGCGCTCGGCGTCGGGCGCGGGGAACAGCTCACACCGCTGGACGTGGGCGGGGAGTTCCACTGGGTGTTCGCGGTCGCGGACGGCGGCCTGTCTACCCCGGCCGTGTACGGCGAGTTCGACCGGCTCGCGCGCGACGCGGGGCGGGAGGTTCCGGCGCCGGAGGCTTCCGAGGCGCTGCTCTCCGCACTCCGTGCCGGAGACGCCACCGCCCTCGCGGTGGCCCTGACCAACGACCTCCAGCCCGCCGCCCTCTCGCTGCGCCCGTCCCTCGCCGAGACCCTGGCCACAGGCACGGACGCCGGGGCGCTCGCCGCCCTGGTCTCCGGGTCCGGGCCCACCACCGCCTTCCTGGCGAAGGACGCCGAGGCGGCGGCCCGTATCGCGGAAGTACTGCTGGCGTCGGGCACGTGCACGGCGGCACGGGTGGCGGTGGCTCCGGCACCGGGGGCCGTGGTCGTCCCGGTCGGATAGGGCGGATAGGGCTCGGTGGGGATTGGCGGGGCCGGTCAGGGGCGGGTGCGTCCGGTGGTCAGGTCAGCTTGGCCAGGAAGGCGAAGAGGTTGGACCGGGTGCGGTCGAGACGGGGCGGGGGCCGTGGCAGGGCCACCCGTACGGCCGTATCCCGAACGCCTCAACAGGCCGAGCGGCTTCCTCGGCGGTCTGCTGGATTGCGTACCCCCGGTACCGACCCAGAGGCAGGACGTCATGCACACCCCCACCTCCGTATCCCGCATATCCACCGCCGCGGCGGCCACCCTGCTGCTCGCGCTCGGCGTCGGCAGTGGGACCGCGTTCGCGCTCGACGCCCCCACCGACCCCGGTGAGATCACCGTCATCGACACCTCCGAGGGCAAGGCCCTCGCGGACAAGAACGGCAACGCCCTCTACACCTGGGCGGGCGACGAGAAGGACAAGTCCAACTGCACCGGCGACTGCGCCAAGAACTGGCCCGCCGCGACCGGCTACCCGACCAAGTCGTCGGACGTCACCGGTGACACCAACCAGATCGACCTCGCGGGCAGCGACAAGAAGCAGGTCGTCCTCGACGAGAAGCCGCTCTACTACTTCAAGGACGACGCCAAGCCCGGCGACACCAAGGGCAACGGCGTCAAGGGCGCCGACGGCAAGGTCTGGAGCCTGGTGGGCCCGGACGGCAAGGCCCTCGGGGCGGGGGCGGCAGCCGCTGCGACGACGCCGGAGGCGAGTGAGTCGCCGTCCGCCGCCGCGAGTGAATCGGCCTCTGCCTCTGCGTCGGCCTCGGCGTCGGCCTCGCCCTCGGATGACGCGTCCGCCTCTTCCTCTCCGAGTGAGAGCGCCAGTACGGGTACGGGTACGGTCAAGCCCACCGCGCCCGTGGCCCCGGTCGCCCCGGGCGACGCGACCAAGCCCAGGGTGACTCCGTCCGGTGCGGTGAAGGCCGGTGCGGAGGTCGGCTCCTCGGACGGCGGCGGCGCGACGGGCCTCGCGCTCGGGCTCACCGGAGCGGTCGCGGTTGCCGCCGCGGGCACGGCCTATGCCGTACGCCGCCGGAACGCGGCCCAGCACTAACGCTGACGCGGCCCCGCCCAGCCCCCTCGAACGCCGGTGCCTCCGCCTCACCCCCTTGGGCGCCGGATCCTCCGCCTAGCCCCCTTGGGCGCCGGCGCCTTCGCCTCGCCCTCTTGGGCGGCGGTGCCTTTGCCTCGCCCTCTTGGGCGGCGGTGCCTTTGCCTAGCCTCCTTGGGCGGCGGGGCCGCCCCCCGGGGGCGGGACGGGCGGGCAAGGGGGCGGCCCCCCTCGCTCCGGGCCCACCCCGGAGCCGCCCGCCGTTACCTCCGCTTATGGGTGCGCCGCGCCCGGGTGCGCCTGCGGCGGGCTGCCCCAGACCCACCCCTTCACCTAAAGCGCTCGCCGCGCGGCTGTCCCGGAGACGTGCGGGCGCGTTGGGGCTGGGCGCGCAGTTCCCCGCGCCCCTGGAGGCGTGCTTCGCAGCCTCCCCGCCGCCCCCCAGGGAGCCCCCGAAGGCCCCGAGCTCGGTGGGCTTCAGTGCCGACTAGGCTGGGAGGTCTATCCGTCCCCGCCCCCTGGAGCACCCACTCATGGCCGTCAACCTGGTCAATGTCGAGGCAGTAAGCAAGGTGTACGGCACCCGTGCCCTGCTCGACGGCGTCTCCCTCGGCGTCTCGGAGGGCGACCGGATCGGCGTCGTCGGTCGCAACGGCGACGGCAAGACCACCCTCATCCGCATGCTCGCCCAGCTGGAAGAGGCCGACTCCGGCCGCGTCACCCACGTCGGCGGCCTCCAGCTCGGGGTGCTGACCCAGCACGACTCCCTCGACCCGGCCGCCACCATCCGGCACGAGGTCATCGGCGACATGGCCGACCACGAGTGGGCGGGCAGCGCCAAGATCCGTGACGTGCTCACCGGGCTGTTCGGGGGGCTCGACCTGCCCGGCTTCGGGCAGGGACTCGACACCGTCATCGCGCCGCTCTCCGGCGGTGAGCGGCGTCGGATCGCGCTCGCCAAGCTGCTGATCGCCGACCAGGACCTGATCGTCCTCGACGAGCCGACCAACCACCTCGACGTCGAGGGCATCAGCTGGCTCGCCAAGCACCTCCAGTCGCGGCGCTCCGCGCTCGTGTGCGTGACCCACGACCGCTGGTTCCTGGACCAGGTCTGCACCCGGATGTGGGACGTGCAGCGAGGGGCGGTCCACGAGTACGAGGGCGGGTACAGCGACTACGTCTTCGCCCGCGCCGAGCGCGACCGCATCGCCGCCACCGAGGAGGGCAAGCGGCAGAACCTGATGCGCAAGGAGCTGGCCTGGCTGCGGCGCGGCGCCCCGGCCCGTACGTCCAAGCCGCGTTACCGCATCGAGGCGGCGAACGAGCTGATCGCGGACGTCCCGCCGCCCCGCGACACCAGCGAGCTGATGAAGTTCGCCAACGCCCGCCTCGGCAAGACCGTCTTCGACCTCGAAGACGTCACCGTCCAGGCCGGTCCGAAGGTGCTGCTCAAGCACCTCACCTGGCAGCTCGGCCCCGGCGACCGCGTCGGCCTGGTCGGCGTCAACGGCGCGGGCAAGACCTCCCTCCTGCGCGCCCTCGCCGAAGCGGCCCGTACGCAGGGCGACGCACAGCCCGCCGCCGGGAAGATCGTCGTCGGCAAGACCGTCCGGCTCGCGTACCTCTCCCAGGAGGTCAGCGAGCTGGACCCGAACCTCCGCGTGCTGGAGGCCGTACAGAAGGTCCGGGACCGGGTGGACCTCGGCAAGGGCCGCGAGATGACCGCCGGGCAGCTCTGCGAGCAGTTCGGGTTCACCAAGGAGAAGCAGTGGACGCCGGTCGGGGACCTCTCGGGTGGTGAGCGGCGGCGGCTCCAGATCCTGCGACTGCTGATGGACGAGCCCAACGTCCTCTTCCTCGACGAGCCGACCAACGACCTCGACATCGAGACCCTCACCCAGCTCGAAGACCTCCTCGACGGCTGGCCCGGGTCGATGGTCGTGATCTCCCACGACCGGTTCTTCATCGAGCGGACGACGGACAAGGTGTTCGCGCTGCTCGGCGACGCCACCCTGCGCAACCTGCCGCGCGGCCTCGACGAGTACCTGGAACGGCGGCAGAAGGTGATCGCGGCGGCCGTCGCGGCGGCCCCGGCTCCGGTGGCCGTCGCGAAGCCGGAGAAGTCGTCCGGTGACGTACGGGCCGCGAAGAAGGAGCTCCAGAAGATCGAGCGGCAGCTGAGCAAGATGTCCGACCGGGAGACGAACCTCCACGCGCAGATCGCCGAGCACTCCACCGACTTCGGCAAGGTCGCCGGTCTCGACGCCGAACTGCGCAAACTGATCGAGGAGCGCGACGAGTTGGAGATGCGCTGGCTGGAGCTGGCCGAGGACGCCTGATCCGGGCCCGGCGGCGGCCGTCGCATCCGACGCTCCGTCAGCCGGATGACAAGAGTAGAGAACGCGTACAGACCTCATAACGAGCGCATCACGGGCCGGTCCTCCCTTGGGAACAGGGGCGGACCGGCCCCTTGTTCGAAGTGACTCCAGTGATAGAAAGAAGCCCCGCTCGACTGACGTAGATCTACGGGACCCAAGCCCGATTCGCTCCTTTCCGGGGGGATATGACCGCCCGGAATCGCGGGGGAGACCGACCGGGCAGCGGGCCACCCGTGTGAAGAGGTAAGTGCTGATGTCTCAGCCGCCCAACCAGCCGCCGCAGGGGGGCTTCGGCGCACCGCAGGACCCGCAGACCCCGCCCGGCGGGGCTCCGCAGGGCCCGCCTCCGGGAGCACCGCAGCCGCCGCAGGGGCCGCCGCCGGGTCAGCCCGGGTACGGCTACCCGCAGGGTCCGCCCCCGGCCGCCGAGAACCCGTACGCGTCACAGCCGACCCAGGGCGGCCCGGGATACGGCTACCCCGGCCAGCCCCACCCGTACGGCCAGCAGCCCCAGCAGCCCGGTTACGGCTACCCGGGCCAGCCGCCCCAGCAGCCGGGCCAGCCCACCTACCCGGGCATGCCCGGCCCCAGTGGTCCCGGTGGTCCCGGCGGTCCTGGCGGTCCGCAGAACAAGCAGAAGCTCATGCTGATCATCGGCGCGGCCGTCGCCGCCCTGATCGTCGTCGCGGGCGGCATCTACCTGGTCTCCGGCGGCGAGAAGGAACCCGTCGCCCAGCCCACCACGGCGGGCAAGCCCTCCGCCGCCCCGACCGTCGACCAGGGCGACGGCAAGGGCCCCGGCGGCGACGCCCCGGGCCGCGACGCGGGCACGGACTTCAACTCGGCGCGCCAGCCCGGCGACTCCAAGGTGCTGTGGAACCACGCCAACGCGGTGGACCTGCCCTCCAGCGGCGGCAAGGTCATGCCGATGTGGTTCGTGGGAGACACCGTCATCCACACGTACTACAAGACCATGACGGCGTACGGAGCGGCCGACGGCAAGAAGCGCTGGGAGATCCCGTTCCCGAACGAGGTCTGCGCGGCGCCGAAGCTCATCGGCAAGGACAACAAGGTCGTCGTCGGGGTCAAGGGCGACAACACCAAGAAGGGCCGCTGCGACCAGCTTCAGCAGGTCGACGTGAAGACCGGGAAGGCGGGGTGGCGCAAGGAGGTCGAGCAGGAGAACGCGTTCGCCTTCGGAGACGTCGAACTCACGGTCTCGGGCGACACCGTCGCCGTCAGCCGCAACCCCTTCGTCAGCGCCTTCCGCGTCAGTGACGGCTCGAAGCTGTTCGGCGACGTGCGGACCGGTGCGTGCCGGATCGACGGCTTCGCCGCCTCGCCGACCAAACTGTTCGCGGTCGACCAGTGCGGATCGGGCGACAAGCCCACCTCCCAGTTCAGCGAGATCGACCCGACCACCGGCAAGGCCCGGTGGAGCTGGAAGGTCGCCAAGGACTGGACCATCAAGCGGGTCCTCTCGGCCGAACCGACGGTGCTCTACCTGGAGAAGGGCAAGAGCGGCAAGGCGGAGGCGGGCAACATCGCCATCCTCAAGCCGAACGGCACCCTCGGCGCGCAGTTGCCCGAGGGCGAGGAGCTGCCCGACCTCCAGTGCGGCTGGACGATCATGAAGTCCGGCCTCCAGGAGTGCAAGGGCGTCACCGCCGACGCGACCACCCTGTACGTGTCGAGCGAGGCGAAGTCCGCCAACCTCGGTTCGGGCCGCACCAACGAGATCCGTGCCTACGACGTCACCACCGGCAAGCGCAAGTGGGCCTCGAAGGGCGACGGCTACACGATGCTGCCGCTGAAGGTCGAGGGCGGCAACGTCTTCGCGTACATGGAGCCGACCTACGACAAGCCCGGTGGCGTCGTGAAGGTCCCCACGACCGGCGGCAGCCCGGCACCCGTCCTGAAGCACCCGTCGTCGGTGTCGGCGGTCGAGCGCGGCATGTTCTCCAAGTCGCTCGCGTTCGAGGGCGGGCGTCTCTTCATGTCCCCCGACACCATCTCGGGCAAGGACAGCGAGAAGCCCCAGGCCATCCTGGCCTTCGGTAACTGAGTAACTGAGCAACTGAGTATCTGAGCAACTGAGGTGTACGGGGCGGGGGTCGGGCCGATCGTGACCGCTCCCACCCCGTACGCCCGTGCCCCGCACGGCCCCGCCCGGCGCGCTCCCGCCGCGCGTCGGCGAAGACTTCCGAAGGTCCCGCACCTTCGCCCTGTCACCATCCGACGTCCCCAGAGGTAGAACCCCCATGACGCAGCCGCCCAACCAGCCCCCGCAGGGTGGGGAAGGGGCACCGCCCCCCTCCCCGTTCAGCAAGGCCCCCGAGCCCGCACCGCAGGACGCGGCTTCCGGCCAGCCGCCGCAGACGCCTCCGCCGACCGTGGCCGAAGGCTTCGGCGCGCCCGCCACGCCGCCGCCCGCCGGTGGTTTCGGTGCACCCGCCACGCCCCCGCCCGTCGGCGGTTTCGGTGCGCCGCCCGCTCAGCCCCCGCAGGCCCCGGGTCAGCCCCCGGCCCAGCAGCCCGGCGGCGGCTACGGCTACCCGCAGGCTCCGGGCCAGCCCCCGCAGGCGCCCCCGGCCGGTTACGGCTACCCGGCTCAGCCGGGCCAGCAGCCGGGTCAGCCCGGCCAGCCGCCCCAGCCCAACCCGTACGGCGGCCAGCAGCAGCCCGGTTACGGCTACCCGGGCCAGCCTGGTCAGCAGCCGGGCCAGCCCGGCCAGCCGCCCTCGTACAGCATGCATCCGCCCCAGGGCCCGGCCCCCGGCACGGTCGTCCAGGGCGGCATCGGCGGCGGGAGCGGCAACGGCGGTGGCCTGACCAACCAGCTCAAGATCATCATCGCGGCGGTCGTCGCCGTCGTCCTGATCGTCGCCGGTGGCGTCATCTACAAGGCCACCAGCAGCGACGACCCCCAGGACGTCGCGGGCGGCACCTCCGGCAGCGAGGGCAAGGGGGGCGGCGGCGACGCCCCCAAGGCCCCGGACGGCGGCGGCAAGGAGAAGGCCCCGCCCGTGGCCACCTCCAAGGTCAAGTTCCAGATCCCGATCCCGGTCGTCAAGGAACTCACCGACGTCAAGGGTTCCTGGGCCACCGACAAGGTGTACGCCAAGGCCGACGTCAAGAAGATCACCGGCTACGACCCGGAGAAGGGCTCGGTCCTGTGGACCCTGCCCCTCACCGGCGAGGTCTGCGGCGAGTCGCGCCACCTCTCCAAGGACGGCAACAAGGCCGCCTTCCTGTACGAGGGGCCGAAGGAAGCCGGTCGTAAGGTCGCCCCCTGCACGCAGGTCGGCCTCGTCGACCTGACCAGCGGCAAGCTCCTGTGGTCGCACAGCTTCAAGGACGGCGACCAGCCCGCCACCCTCGACCAGGTCACCATGTCCGGCGACACCATCGCCGCGGCCAGCTACGGCGGCGGCGGCGCGGTCGACATCAACGGCAAGGAGCTGTGGGCCCCGAAGGCCACCGCCGACGACTGCCGCGACCGAGGCTACGCGGGCGGTCCCGCCCTCGTCGCGATCCGCATGTGCGGCAGCTACAGCGACCCGCAGCTGCTGGTCCAGCCCCTGAACCCCACTACGGGCGCACCGATCTCCACGTACAAGCTGCCCAAGGGCGCCGAGACCGCCACGGTCCTCTCCACCAAGCCGCTGCTGGTCGGCGCCGAGGTCAACGAGTCCGCCACCGGCACGGCGGGCATCTCCGACCTCTTCTCGATCGACGACGCGACGGGCAAGCTGCTCGCTCAGATGCCGGTCGACGGCGAGAAGTTCGACCTGCACTGCCCGCGCACCGAGGCCGAGGGCTGCATCAAGGTCGCCGTCGGCAACGGCAAGGTCTACCTGCCGACCGTCCAGCGCCGTGGCACCTCCGACACGGGCCGCACCAACGAGATCGTGTCCTGGGACCTGAAGACCGGCAAGCCCACCTCCGAGAACATCCCGGCGGGCGAGCGCTACTCCATGGTCCCGCTGCGCATGGACGGCGGGAACCTGATCGTCTACAAGTTCCCCCCGTACGACAAGGGCGGCCAGGTCGCCAGCATCGACGGCGGCACCCTCAAGCAGACCATCCTGCTCGACAACCCGGGCGACCGCTCCGTGCGCGACGCGGAGTCCAGCCTCGCCATCAACTTCGAGAACGCGAAGTTCGTCGGCGGACGTCTCTTCCTCGCCAACGACCTGCTGAGCGAGAGCAACACCTCGCAGAAGTACCTGGCGATGGCCTTCGGGCCGTGATCCGGGGCGAGTTCCGGCCCCGGTCCTGACCGGTCCGCCGTACCGCGCGACCGCCGAAGGGCGCCACGACACACCGTCGTGGCGCCCTTCGCCGTACGACAAGCACCTTCCGACCCGCAACGACCAGCGAACGGGCGGCATTTGGCAACTTTGAGTGGCTTCTTACGGGTAAGGGGCGCGCAACGTCGAACAAGCGTGTAGCTTGCCGGGTCAGGAGGCCGGGGGGCCTGCTCCTGGGGGAATGTGGGGGTTGTTGCGATGGGTGTGCGGCTCATGGTGGTCGATGACCACCGTCTGCTGGCCGAGGCACTCGCCTCGGCCCTCAAGCTCCGCGGGCACCGTGTGCTCGCCGCCGCCGCGCCCACCGCGGGCGCGGCCGAACTCGTCGTGAGCCGGGCCCCGGAGGTCTGCCTCTTCGGTACGGCGACTCCCGCCGCGCCGGGCACCTTCGACCCGATCGTACGGATCAAACGCGAGCGGCCCCAGGTGGCCGTGGTCGTGCTGGGGCCCGTTCCCAGCCCGCGCGGCATCGCCGCCGCCTTCGCCTCGGGGGCGGCCGGATACGTACGGCACGACGAGCGCATAGAGGGCGTCGAGCGGGCCATGGTGAAGGCGCGGGCGGGGGAGGCGGCGGTCGCGCCGCAGCTGCTGCAAGGGGCCTTCGCGGAGCTGCTCAACCCCGCCGCCCAGCCCGACGACGAGGGGCAGCGGCTGCTGCACATGCTCACCCCGCGCGAGGTCGAGGTGCTGGTCCGGGTCGCCGACGGCGAGGACACCCGGCTCATCGCGGCGGGGATGGGGATCGCTCCGAGCACGGCGCGTACGCACGTCCAGCGGGTGCTGATGAAGCTGGGCGTCGGGTCCCGGCTGGAGGCGGCGGCGCTCGCCGCCCGTACGGGACTCCTCGACCGGGCGACGGTGCCGCAGCACGAGCAGTAGGGCGCCGACGCACCAATTCCCGTCATCCGCACGGCATTTCTCCCGTGCGGGTGCATCCAGGTGTATCCGGGCGCGTCCGGGCGCACAGCATTGACGATGCTGTGCGCCTGTGGTTTGTTGTGTTCGATTCTGTTGGTGGGTGTTGGTATGCGAGGTGGCAGTGAAGAAGACATCGACCCGGCTCGCCGACGGGCGCGAACTCCTCTACTACGACGCGGCGGACGACAGGGTCCGCGACGCCGTCGACCTGCGCCCGCTCACCCCGGTCGCCACGACGTCCGAGGTCCGGTACGACGCCCTGCTCGGCGACTCGGTCGCCATCGCCTCGCACCGCCAGGACCGTACGCACCTGCCGCCCGCCGACGCCTGCCCGCTCTGCCCCACCCGGCCGGGCCACGAGAGCGAGATCCCGGCCACCGACTACGAGGTCGCGGTCTTCGAGAACCGCTTCCCCTCCCTCGCCGGGGACTCCGGCCGCTGCGAGGTGGTCTGCTTCACCTCCGACCACGACGCCTCCTTCGCCGGCCTGAGCGAGGAACAGGCCGCCCTCGTGCTGGAGGCGTGGACCGACCGCACGGCGGAATTCGCCCAACTCCCGTCCGTTGAACAGGTGTTCTGCTTCGAGAACCGGGGAGCCGAGATCGGGGTGACCCTGGGGCACCCGCACGGTCAGATCTACGGATATCCGTACGTCACTCCGCGTACGGCGCTGATGCTGCGCTCGCTCGAAGAGCGCGCGGCCCGCACCCCCGGAGGCAACCTCTTCGACGAGGTCGTCACCCGTGAACGTACCGACGCCTCCCGGATCGTCCTTGAGGGTGAACACTGGGTCGCCTTCGTGCCGTACGCCGCCCACTGGCCGTACGAGGTCCACCTCTACCCCCTGCGCCGGGTCCCCGACCTCCGTGAGCTGGACGACGCGGCACGGGAGGAACTTCCGCGCGTGTACCTGGAGTTGCTGCGCCGCTTCGACCGCATTTTCGGCCCCGGCCAGCCCCCCACCCCGTACATCGCGGCCTGGCACCAGGCCCCCTTCCGGCACCCCCTGCGCACGGAATTCGCCCTCCACCTGGAGCTGTTCACCGTGCGGCGCACCCCCGGCAAGCTCAAGGCGCTCGCCGGGTCCGAGTCCGGGATGGGTGCTTTCATCAACGACGTGTCGCCGGAGAGCGCGGCGCACCGACTCCGAGAGGTGGCAAGCACGTGACGACAGCAGCGGCCGGGACACCCGCCCGTACGTACCTGGTGACCGGCGGCGCGGGATACGTCGGCAGCGTCGTCACCGCCCACCTCCTCGAAGCGGGCCACCGGGTCACCGTCCTCGACGACCTCTCCACGGGCTTCCGCGAGGGCGTTCCGGCCGGTGCCGACTTCATCGAGGGGCGCATCCAGGACGCCGCCCGCCACCTCGACCCCGGCTACGACGCGGTGCTCCACTTCGCCGCGTACTCCCAGGTGGGGGAGTCCGTCGCCGATCCGGAGAAGTACTGGCGCAACAACGTCGGCGGCACCATGGACCTCCTCGCCGCGATGCGCGACGCGGGCGTGCGCCGCCTCGTCTTCTCCTCCACGGCGGCGACGTACGGCGAACCCGCCGTCACCCCCGTCACCGAGGACCTCCCCACCGCCCCCACCAGCCCCTACGGCGCGTCGAAGCTCGCCGTCGACCACATGATCGCCGGGGAGTGCGCGGCCCACGGGCTGGCCGCCGTCTCGCTCCGCTACTTCAACGTGGCGGGTGCGTACGGCAGTTCGGGAGGCGTCATGTACGGGGAACGGCACGACCCCGAATCCCACCTCATCCCGCTCGTCCTCCAGGTCGCCCAGGGCCACCGCCCCTCCATCTCCGTGTACGGCGACGACTACCCGACCCTCGACGGCACCTGCGTCCGCGACTACCTGCACGTCGCCGACCTCGCCGAGGCCCACCTCCTCGCCCTCGCCGCGGCGGAACCCGGCACGCACCGGATCTGCAACCTGGGGAACGGGGAGGGCTTCTCGGTGCGGGAGGTCATCGAGGCCGTCCGCAGGGTCACAGGACACCCGGTCCCGGAGGTCGTCGCCCCGCGCCGGGCGGGCGACCCCGCGACCCTGGTCGCGTCCGCCGACCGGGCCCGCACCCTGCTGGGCTGGCGGCCCTCCCGTACCGAACTGACCGACATCATCAGCGACGCGTGGCGCTTCGCGCAGGGCGAGGGGAAGTAGCGAAGTGGTACTCGATGCCAGCGAACTCATCGGCGAATTCAGGGAGTTGTACGGTCGTGAGCCGGAGGGGGTCTGGGCGGCCCCCGGCCGGGTCAACCTGATCGGCGAGTACACCGACTTCAACGACGGCTTCGTCATGCCGCTCGCCCTCCCGCACGCGGCACGCGTCGCGGTGGCCCGCCGCACGGACGGCCTCCTGCGCCTGCACTCGGGCGACATCGCGGACGGCGTGACGGAGCTGAGGGTGGCCGACCTCGCGCCCCTCGCGGGCGGCGGCTGGTGGACGTACCCGGCGGGAGTCGTCTGGGCCCTCCTCGACGCGGGGCACGGGGCGGTGGCGGGCGGCGCGGACGTCCACCTGCGCTCCACCGTGCCCACCGGGGCGGGCCTCTCCTCCTCCGCCGCGCTGGAGGTCTCCGTCGGACTCGCCCTCACCGACCTCCACCAACTTCCCCTCACCCGGCCGGAATTGGCCCTGCTGTGCCAACGTGCGGAGAACGCCTTCGTCGGCGTGCCGTGCGGAATCATGGACCAGACCGCCTCCGCGTGCTGCGAGGCGGGCCACGCCCTGCACCTCGACACCCGGGACTTGTCCCGCCGTCAGGTCCCCCTCGACCCGGGCGCCCAGGGGCTGGCCCTGCTGGTCGTGGACACCCGCGTGCAGCACGCGCTGGGCGACGGGGCGTACGCGGAACGCCGGGCGGGCTGCGAGGAGGGCGCCCGTCAGCTCGGGGTCCACCGCCTCCGCGACGTACCGCACGCCGAACTCCCTCTATTCCTGGCGAAGTTGGACGACGAGCGCATCCGTCGCTACGTCCGCCACATCGTCACCGACAACCACCGGGTGACGCGTGCGGTGGCCTGCCTGGACGCGGGCGACCTGCGGGGCCTCGGCCCGATCCTCACCGAGGGCCACGCCTCCCTCCGCGACGACCTCCGGGTCTCCTGCCCGGAACTGGACCTGGTGGTCTCCTCCGCCGTGGCGGCGGGGGCGCTGGGGGCGCGGATGACGGGGGGCGGGTTCGGGGGCTCGGCGATCGTCCTCGCGGAGGCGGATGCGGTGCCTGCCGTGGCCTCCGCCATCACCTCCGCCTTCTCCACCGAGGGCCACACCCCTCCCCGCCTCTTCCCCGCCACCCCTTCCCAAGGCGCCCACCACCTCCCCTGACCCTCCCCCCTCACCCAACCCCCTTGGCCTCCACCCCACCCCCCTGGGCTCCGCCCCGCCTAACCCCCTTGGGCCCCGCTTCCGCCCGCCTCCCTTGGGCTCTGCCTCCGCCCACCCCCTCCGGCTCCGCCTCCGCCTTCGCCCACCCCCTCCGGCTCCGCCCACCCCCCTCCGGCTCCGCCCCCGCCTCGCCCCCTTGGGCTTCGCCCCTCCGCTTCCGCCTAGCCTCCTTGGGCGGCGGGGCCGCCCCCCGGGGGCGGAACGGGCGGGCAAGGGGGCGGCCCCCTCGCTCCGGGCCCACCCCGGTGCCGCCCGCCGTTACCTCGCCCCATGGGTGCGCCGCACCCCGGTGCGCCTGCGGCGGGCCGCCCCTCCCCACCCCTTCACCTAAAGCGCTCGCCGCACGGCTGTCCCGCACACGTGCAGGCGCGTCGTGGCTGGTCGCGCAGTTCCCCGCACCCCTCAAGGGGCACGTCCGAGCAAGCCCCAGCGGAGCCGGGAGCGCCCCGCGCGGCGGAGCCGCACAGAGAGCACAGCCCCCCGCCCCCCAACAGGATCGCTTCGTGCAGGAACTGCCCATTCCCTCTCTCCTTCCGCCACAACCCCACACCCCAAGCCCACGCCGACCCCCGAGGCCAAACAGTTCTGCAAATACCCTTCCGATCAACGCCCCCACCCGTACTCTGAGGCTTGAGCACCGGTGGGGGCCGGTGCTGATCAGGGGGCGAGACAGTCGGATACGGCGCCCGGGGCAGGGGTAAGGATCGGGCGAACGGCGGCGGCCGTACGCACACCACATCCACAAGCAGCACAAGTAGAACAAGTAGCACAAGCACCACCCGCCCATCTCTCCGAGCGCCGTATCCGCGCACGTCCGTCCTCCGACCCATGGGGGTGTCTGAGGCAGTGGTTCGTATCCGGGTCCTGGTGGTCGACGACCACCGCATCTTTGCCGAGTCGCTCGCTGCCGCCCTCGCGGCGGAACCCGACGTCGACGTGGCAGCCGCAGGCAGCGGCCCCGCCGCGCTGCGGTGTCTGGAACGGGGAGCGGCGGAAGGCCGTAAGTTCGACGTGATGCTCATCGACGCCGACCTCGGCACGGCGCTCCCGCAGGGGGGCGTCACCCATCACCTGCACGGCCATCACGGTCAGCAGACCCACGCGGTCGCCGTCGCCGTCCCCGACCATCCGGGCGCCGAGCAGGACGGCCTGGTCGACGGCATCTCGCTCGTCGCGGGCGTCCGCACCGGCCACCAGGGTGTCCGTACGGTCGTCCTCGCCGAGAAGGACGACCCGCGCCGCGCCGCCCTCGCCCTCCAGGCCGGGGCGTCGGGATGGGTGGCGAAGGACTGCTCTCTCCAGCGCCTGCTGGCCGTCATACGGGGGGTCCTGCGCGACGAGACCCACCTCCCGCCCGCCCTCCTCACCGGAGTGCTCCGCGAGCTGACCGCGGCCCGCAAGCACCGCACGGAGAGCGAACGCCTGGTGGAGTCCCTCACCCCGCGCGAGCGCGAAGTGCTGCGCTGCATGGTCGCGGGGCTCGGCCGCAAGGCCGTCGCCGAGCGCCTCTTCCTCTCGCCCCACACGGTCCGCACTCACATGCAGAACGTACTGGGCAAGCTGGGCGTCCACTCCACCCTCGCGGCCGTCGCACTCGCCCGGCGGGCGGGCGTCGGCCCGGCGGACCTAGTTTCCGGGGACGTTGTCGAACGGGGCGGTCAACTGGCGTAGCAGTCCGGCCAGTTCGCCGCGCTGTCCGCGCGAGAGCTCGCCCAGGATCGCCCGCTCCTGCTCCAGGAGACCGGCGAGCGCCTGGTCGGCCCGGTCGCGCCCCTCGACGGTCAGCCGGACGAGCACGCCCCGCCGGTCGTTGGGGTCGGGCAGCCGCTCGACGAGGCCCTTCTTCGCGAGCCGGTCGATCCGGTTCGTCATCGTCCCGGACGTGACGAGCGTCTGGGTCAGCAGCTGTCCCGGCGACAGTTGATACGGGTCACCGGCCCGCCGCAGCGACGTCAGCACGTCGAACTCCCACGGCTCCAAGCTGTGCTCGGAGAACGCCAGCCGCCGCGCCCGGTCGAGATGGCGCGCCAGACGGGACACCCGACTGAGCACCTCAAGCGGCTCCACGTCGAGGTCGGGGCGCTCTCGGCGCCATGCTGCGACCAGTCGATCGACCTCGTCCTCCATGCGGATCAGTGTAGGGGGTCTGTCGACATGAAGTCTCTTCACCTCAAGTCTCTTGACATCAAGATACTTGTACGGTCACCCTTGCGCCCATGACGACCCACCCCGCACCCTCAGGCACCTCCGCCACCCCGCCCGGCCCGACCGCCGCCGCCGCCTCCGCGACTCCCGCCACCCCGCCCGGCCCGGCCACCCCCGTCTGGGACCCCGCCCAGTACCTCCGTCACTCTTCCCACCGCACTCGCCCCTTCCTCGACCTCCTCGCCCGCATCACCCCACCCGTCGCCCCCACCCGCATCGCCGACCTCGGCTGCGGCGCGGGCAACGTGACCCGCCTCCTGGCCGAGCGCTGGCCGAACGCCCAGGTCACGGGCTTCGACAACTCCCCGCAGATGCTCGCGAAGGCGGCCGAGCACGCCACCCCCCGCCTCACCTTCACCCACGCCGACGCGGCGACCTGGGCCCCCGCCCCCGCCTCGTACGACCTGATCGTCTCCAACGCACTCCTCCAGTGGGTCCCCGGCCACGCCGCCCTGATCCCCGGCTGGCTGGACGCCCTCACCCCCGGCGGCACCTTCGCCTTCCAGGTCCCCGGCAACTTCGACGCCCCGAGCCATACGATCCTGGCCGCCCTCCGCGACTCCCCGCGCTGGCGCTCCCGCCTCGCGGGGGCCGGTGACCGCGCCGCAGCCGTGGCGGACCCGGGAACGTACCTCTCCCTCCTCACCTCCCTCGGCTGCGTGGCGGACGTCTGGGAGACTACCTACCTCCAGCTCCTCCCCGGTGAGGACCCGGTCCTCGACTGGGTCAAGGGCACGGCCCTGCGCCCGGTCCTGACCGCCCTCGCCGACGACGAGGAAGCGGTCGCGGCCTTCACCGCCGAGTACGCGACCGCCCTCCGAGGGGCCTACCCGGCCACCGCGTCCGGCACGGTCTTCCCCTTCCGCCGCATCTTCGCGATCGGAGCCCGCCCGTGATCACCGCCGTCGACCACGTCCAACTCGCCGCCCCACCCGGCTCCGAGCCCGCCCTGCGCACGTACTACGTCACGGTCCTCGGCATGCGCGAGATCCCCAAGCCGCCGGTGCTGGCGGCGCGGGGAGGCTGCTGGTTCGAGGCGGGCGGCGTCCAGCTCCACCTGGGAGTGGAGGAGGACTTCCGCCCCGCGAAGAAGGCCCACCCGGGGATCCGCGTCACGGACATCGAGGCGTACGCGGCCCGACTGGAGGCCCACGGCGCGAGGGTCGTCCGGGACGACGCCCTCCCGGGCCACCGGCGCTTGTACACCGAGGACCCGGTCGGCAACCGGCTGGAGTTCCTGGAGCCCGTGGACACCGCCGCCTGAGGGCTACCGGCGGCGCGGCTACCGGCGGTCGATCTCCGCCGCCAGCACCGCCATGTCCCGCAACCGCACGCAGTACTCGACCGCCCCGCCCCGGTCCTCGACCGACGGCAGCACCTTCTGGGCGGCGGCGACGCTCGCGGTCAGGATCGTGCGCTGGTACGGCGTGAGGGGTGACGTCAGCAGGGTGGAGACACACCCGGCGATGTGCGCGTCGAGCAGCACCATGTCCTCACCCTCGACCTCCCCGCCGCGCAGGTGCGGTGGGAAGGCGGCCCGCGCGTGGGCCTTCCACAGGCGTGAGAGTCGCTTCTCGTCGGGTGTTCTCATGCTCGCGATCATGCCGGACGGGCCAGGGGTGGTTGGTGGGGGTTTCCGGGCCCTCCCGCCACCGGGGGAGTCCGTTCACCTGGAGGCGAGTTCCTCCCGGACGTCGTTCTCGGTGAGGCCGTCCTCCTCGACCAGGTTGACCGTCTGGTCGACCAGCCACGCGTCGGCGTCGTCCTGGACCATGCGGTACGCGGAGTGGGCCGTCATGCCGTTCGCTTCGACGGTGACCCGTACACCCATGCCGGCGGGGTGGGAGCCGGTCGCCCCGACCGCGACGGGCGTGCCCAGGGTGATGCGTCCGTCCCGGGGGCCCTGGGTCCCGAACTGGGCCGCACGGTCCTTGGCGCACGCGTCGACGCTGCGATCAGGTCCCTTGACGTCGCGCTCGCGCGCGGCCTCGGTCTGGAGGGCGCAGGCAGTCCGCCAGTCGCGGTCCAAGGTGGCTTGCTGGCTCTTGCGGGCGTTCTCCGCCGCGGCATCCGACGTGGCCGGTCCGCCGCAGCCGGTCAGGGTGGCGAGTGTGGCTGTGGCGAGCAGGGCGGGGAAGAGGATGCCTGCACGGGAATCCGCGGGTCTCATGGAAAGGGTCTCCGGCGCGTTGGTTGTCGGGGCGACGGCGGACGGAGAACCGGTGCGGCCCCAACCCGGCCCGTCGAGTCGGGTCACTGTAGGTACGAAGCGGGCCCGGGTGGAAGCGACTTGTGCGCGGGGCGGGCTTGCTCGGCGTCCGCTACTTCCGGCGGCCCAGCGCCTTCGCACGGTCGTGTGCCCAGCCCGCCAGGATCAGGCCGAAGAGGACGGCCGTCAGATACGTGACCAGGTTGACGGCGAAGGGCGCGCCGAGGCCGCCCAGCAGGCCCGTGTTGCCGTGGTCGATGAGCAGGCGGATCGCGCCCTGGCCCCCGGTCACCACGAGCACCGCGCCGACGATCTGGAGGACGTCGAACTTCATGGCGTACGGCCTTTCCCTGTGCGGAAGTGCGGCTATTGCAATGCGCTCGCATTGTATTGAGCGCCTGCCGCCCGCCCCTGCGAGGCCGGTAGCGGCGCCGAGGGACGAAAGAAGGGGCCGCGCCCGGTGAGCACCGGGAGCGGCCCCTTCTCGTACGCGTCCTCGCGGAGCGTCGACGGCTCAGTTCTTGCGGTGCCCTATCAGCCTCGGCTTCGCCTCCAGGTTCTCCAGGCCGTGCCAGGAGAGGTTCACCAGGTGCGCCGCCACTTCGGCCTTCTTCGGCTTGCGGACGTCCAGCCACCACTGGCCGGTGAGGGCCACCATGCCGACCAGCGCCTGGGCGTACAGCGGGGCCAGCTTCGGGTCGAAGCCGCGGGCCTTGAACTCCAGGCCCAGGATGTCCTCGACCTGCGTGGCGATGTCCGAGATGAGGGACGCGAAAGTACCCGTGGACTGAGCGACCGGCGAGTCGCGGACCAGGATGCGGAAGCCGTCCGTGTACGTCTCGATGTAGTCGAGGAGGGCGAACGCGGCCTGCTCCAGGAGTTCGCGGGGGTGACCGGCGGTGAGGGCGCTCTGGACCATGTCCAGGAGGGCGCGCATCTCACGGTCCACCACCACCGCGTACAGGCCCTCCTTGCCGCCGAAGTGCTCGTAGACGACGGGCTTCGAGACGCCCGCCTTCGCGGCGATCTCCTCCACCGACGTGCCCTCGAAGCCCTTCTCCGCGAAGAGCGTGCGGCCGATGTCCAGCAGCTGCTCGCGGCGCTCCGCCCCCGTCATCCGGACACGGCGGACCCGCCGCGTCGCGGGGCGGGGCTTGTCGCCGCTCGCGTTCGGATTCGTACTGCCGGTACTACTGCCTTCGGTCGCCACAGGCTCCATCATGCCGTTTCTGTCGGGTTGGTCGTGCCCGGGGAGGCATCCGTTCCGGGGACGGGCGCGGCGGTCGCCGCCGCGAGCGCGGGCTCGTCCGTCCTGCGCCGGGAGGCCAGCCGGGATTCCGTCGGCCAGCGCACGTCCGTCGCCCAGCCCGCCTGCTCGAACCAGCGGATCAGACGCGCCGAGGAGTCGACCTGGCCCCGTAGCACACCGTGCCGGGCGGACGTGGGGTCCGCGTGGTGCAGGTTGTGCCAGGACTCGCCGCAGGACAGGACCGCCAGCCACCACACGTTGCCCGAGCGGTCACGGGACTTGAACGGACGCTTGCCGACCGCGTGGCAGATGGAGTTGATCGACCAGGTGACGTGGTGGAGCAGGGCGACCCGGACCAGGGAGCCCCAGAAGAAGGCCGTGAAGGCACCCCACCACGACATCGTGACCAGACCGCCCACCAGCGGCGGGATGGCCAGGGAGAGGATCGTCCAGTAGATGAAGTCGCGGGAGATGCGGCGGATCGCCGGGTCCTTGATCAGATCGGGTGCGTACTTCTCCTGCGGCGTCTGCTCCTCGTCGAACATCCAGCCGATGTGGGCCCACCACAGGCCCTTCATGAGGGAGGGGAGGTCTTCGCCGAAGCGCCACGGAGAGTGCGGGTCGCCCTCCGCGTCCGAGAACTTGTGGTGCTTGCGGTGGTCCGCCACCCAGCGGACCAGCGGCCCCTCGACCGCCATCGAGCCCATGATCGCCAGCGCGATGCGCAGCGGGCGCTTCGCCTTGAAGCTGCCGTGGGTGAAGTAACGGTGGAAACCGATCGTGATGCCGTGGCACCCCAGGTAGTACATGAAGACCAGCAGACCGAGATCCAGCCAGCTGACGCCCCAGCCCCACGCCAGCGGGACCGCCGCCACCAGAGCCACGAAGGGGACGGTGATGAACAGGAGCAACGCGATCTGTTCGATGGAGCGCTTCGACTCTCCGCCGCGCGTCGCCAGCGGTACCGGAGTGACGGAGGGGGCGGCGGAGCGCTGCGACGGCTCACGGCCGTCGGGAGACTCCGGAGCCTCAGGGAGTAGATCGGGGCTGATGGTCATGAAGGTCCCCTGGGGGGTGAGAAATCGGGTGATGCCTGGCTACGGTTCCGTAACCTACGGCCTCGTAAGTATGGCAGCGGTGAGGCCCGCCACACGAGGGCGGCGGGTACCCGAATAGCGCGGCACATATCCTGGACCCCGTCGGACAGCGCGGTCCGAGTTCCTGCCGTACGCGTAATCCCCACTGCAAGGAGCCGCACCTGTGAGCAGTGCCGACCAGACCCCCAACACCAGCCCCGAGCTGCGCGCCGACGTCCGCCGCCTCGGCGACCTCCTCGGCGAGACCCTCGTACGGCAGGAAGGCCCCGAGCTCCTTGAGCTCGTGGAGCGGGTCCGGGCCCTGACCCGTTCCGACGGCGAAGCCGCAGCAGAGCTGCTCGGCGACACCGACCTGGAGACCGCCGCACGCCTCGTGCGGGCCTTCTCGACCTACTTCCACCTCGCGAACGTCACCGAGCAGGTGCACCGAGGGCGCGAGATGCGCGAGCTGCGCGCCCAGGAGGGCGGGCTCCTCGCCCGCACCGCCGACCTGCTGAAGGACGCCGACCCCGAGCACCTCCAGCAGACCGTCAAGAACCTCAACGTGCGGCCGGTCTTCACCGCGCACCCCACCGAGGCCGCCCGGCGCTCCGTGCTGAACAAGCTCCGCCGCATCGCCGAGCTCCTCGAAACCCCGGTCATCGCCTCCGACCGGCGCCGCCAGGACGTCCGCCTCGCCGAGAACATCGACCTGATCTGGCAGACCGACGAGCTGCGCGTCGTACGTCCCGAGCCCGCGGACGAGGCCCGCAACGCCATTTACTACCTGGACGAGCTGCACGCGAACGCCGTCGGGGACGTCCTCGAAGACCTCGCCGCCGAACTGGAGCGGGTCGGGGTGACCCTCCCGGCCGGGACGCGTCCGCTCACCTTCGGCACCTGGATCGGCGGCGACCGGGACGGCAACCCCAACGTCACCCCCGCCGTCACCTGGGACGTACTGATCCTCCAGCACGAGCACGGCATCACCGACGCCCTCGCGCTCGTCGACAAGCTGCGCGGGCAGCTCTCGAACTCGATCCGCTACACCGGCGCGACCGACGAACTCCTCGAATCGCTCCAGGCGGACCTGGAGCGCCTCCCCGAGATCAGCCCCCGCTACAAGCGGCTGAACGCCGAAGAGCCCTACCGGCTCAAGGCCACCTGCATCCGCCAGAAGCTCGTCAACACCCGCGAGCGCCTCGCCAGGGGCGTCGCCCACAAGCCCGGCTGCGACTACCTCGGCACCGGTCAGCTCATCGACGACCTCACCCTCATCCAGACCTCGCTGCGCGAGCACAAGGCGGGACTCTTCGCCGACGGCCGGATGGACCGCACGATCCGCACCCTCGCGGCGTTCGGCCTCCAGCTCGCCACCATGGACGTACGCGAACACGCCGACGCCCACCACCACGCGCTGGGCCAGCTCTTCGACCGCCTCGGCGAGGAGTCCTGGCGGTACGCGGACATGCCGCGCGAGTACCGGCAGAAGCTCCTCGCGAAGGAGCTGCGGTCGCGGCGTCCGCTCGCGCCCGTGCCCGCTCCGCTCGACAAGGCGGGGGAGAAGACCCTCGGCGTCTTCCTCACCGTCAAGGAGGCGCTGGAGCGCTTCGGGCCCGAGGTCATCGAGTCGTACATCATCTCCATGTGCCAGGGCGCCGACGACGTGTTCGCCGCCGCCGTACTGGCCCGCGAGGCGGGACTCCTCGACCTGCACGCCGGCTGGGCCAAGATCGGCATCGTGCCGCTCCTGGAGACCACCGACGAGCTGCGCGCCGCCGACGTCATCCTCGACGAGATGCTCGCCGACCCGTCCTACCGGCGGCTCGTCTCCCTGCGCGGGGACGTGCAGGAAGTCATGCTCGGGTACTCGGACTCCTCGAAGTTCGGCGGCATCACGACCTCCCAGTGGGAGATCCACCGCGCCCAGCGGCGGCTCCGCGACGTCGCCCACCGCTACGGCGTGCGCCTGCGCCTCTTCCACGGCCGGGGCGGCACCGTCGGCCGGGGCGGCGGCCCCTCGCACGACGCGATCCTCGCGCAGCCGTGGGGCACGCTGGAGGGCGAGATCAAGGTGACCGAGCAGGGCGAGGTCATCTCCGACAAGTACCTCGTGCCCTCCCTGGCCAGGGAGAACCTGGAACTGACGGTCGCCGCCACCCTCCAGGCGTCCGCCCTGCACACCGCGCCCCGCCAGTCCGACGAGGCCCTCGCCCGCTGGGACGCGGCCATGGACACGGTCTCCGAGGCCGCCCACACCGCCTACCGGGGGCTCGTCGAGAACCCGGACCTGCCGACGTACTTCCTCGCCTCGACCCCCGTCGACCAGCTCGCCGACCTGCACCTGGGCTCGCGGCCCTCCCGCCGCCCCGGCTCGGGCGTCTCCCTCGACGGCCTGCGGGCCATCCCGTGGGTGTTCGGCTGGACCCAGTCCCGGCAGATCGTGCCCGGCTGGTTCGGCGTCGGCTCCGGCCTCAAGGCGCTGCGCGAGGCGGGTCTGGGGAGCGTCCTGGAGGAGATGCACGAGCACTGGCACTTCTTCCGCAACTTCCTCTCCAACGTGGAGATGACGCTCGCCAAGACCGACCTGCGGATCGCCCGCCACTACGTCGACACCCTCGTGCCCGACGAGCTCAAGCACATCTTCGCCACCATCGAGGCGGAGCACGAGCTGACCGTGCAGGAGGTCCTGCGCATCACGGGCGGCACCGAACTGCTGGACACCAGCCCCGTACTCCAGCAGACCTTCGCCATCCGCGACGCCTACCTGGACCCGATCTCCTACCTCCAGGTCGCCCTGCTCAAGCGCCAGCGCGACGCGGCCGCCGCAGGCCAGGAACCGGACCCGCTGCTGGCCCGCGCCCTGCTGCTGACCGTCAACGGCGTCGCGGCGGGACTGCGCAACACCGGCTGACCCGCCACGAGCACGAGGAAGGGCGCCCCCGGAACGTTCCGGGGGCGCCCTTCCTCGTACGTACGCGAGAACTCAGGACGTACGCGAGAACTCAGGGACGTACATGAGAGCTCAGGACGTACGCGAGAACTCAGGAGTTGTACGTCGACTGCGCCCGTTCCAGGCCCTCGATCACCAGGGCCTCCACCGCGTCCGCCGCCCGGTCCACGAAGTAGTCCAGCTCCTTCTTCTCCGCCGAGGAGAAGTCCTTCAGCACGAAGTCGGCGACCTGCATCCGGCCCGGCGGACGGCCGATGCCGAACCGGACCCGGTGGTAGTCGGGACCCATCGACTTCGTCATCGACTTCAGACCGTTGTGACCGTTGTCGCCACCGCCCAGCTTCAGCCGCAGCACCCCGTAGTCGATGTCCAGCTCGTCGTGGATCGCCACGATGTTCGCGGTCGGCACCTTGTAGAAGTCACGCAGCGCCGTCACCGGACCGCCCGACAGGTTCATGTACGACAGCGGCTTCGCCAGGACCACCCGGCGGTTGTACGGGCCCGGAGGACCGATCCGGCCCTCCAGCACCTGCGCACGCGCCTTGTGCGACTTGAACCTGCCGCCCATGCGGGACGCCAGGAGGTCGGCGACCATCCAGCCCACGTTGTGACGGTTGGCCTCGTACTCGCCGCCCGGATTGCCCAGGCCCACGACGAGCCAGGGGGCCGAGGGGTCCGGGGCCGCGACCGGGGAACCGGCCGGACTCGGGGTGGTCATCTGCATCTCTCCTTCATACCGAACGGGACCCCACACACGGCAGCCGCCGTTCCGTCCCCGCAGGGGGTGGAACGGCGGCTGCGCAGCAAAGCGTCGGAGCTAAGAGGCTCAGCCCTCGGTGCTCTCGGCGTCCGCGGCCGGCTCCTCGGCCTGCGCGGAGACGACCTGGATGACGACGGCGTCGGCGTCCGTCACCAGCGTGGTGCCCTCGGGCAGCGGAACGTCCTTCGCCAGGATCGAGTCACCGGCGTCCAGGCCCTGCACCGAGACGGTGACGGACTCGGGGATGTGGGTGGCCTCGGCCTCGACCGAGAGGGTGTTCAGCACGTTCTCCAGGAGGTTGGAGCCCGGCGCCAGGTCGCCCTCGGAGATCACGGAGACCTCGACGGTGACCTTCTCGCCCTTCTTGACCGCGAGCAGGTCGACGTGCGTGATGGTGCGCTTGATGGCGTCACGCTGAACGGCCTTGGGGATGACCAGCTCGGAGCGGCCCTCGATGTCCAGGTTCAGCAGGGCGTTGCTGGTCTTGAGCGCCATCATGAGCTCGTGACCCGGCAGCGTGATGTGCACGGTGTCGGCGCCGTGGCCGTAGATGACGGCCGGAACCTTGTTGGCACGACGGGTCTGGCGGGCAGCGCCCTTGCCGAACTCGGTACGGACCTCAGCGGTGAGCTTGACCTCAGCCATGACTGCACTCCTCGTAATGGTGGAAACGGGGTAGGACGTCACCCGGCCACACGAACGGCCCGCTGCGGAGCCTGCTACGAAGAGCGCGTCGATAACGGAAGAGCTGGAACAGCTTCCCTCGCCGAGCAACTCCGGAAGTCTAGCCGCACTATCACGTACGGCCCAATCGATCACTTCGTACGGTACGGAGAAGGGCCGCCCGAGGTGTCCCGGGCGGCCCTTCTCCGTACGGCTACGACGTACTAGGACTGCTCCTCGAAGAGGCTCGTCACCGAACCGTCCTCGAAGACCTCGCGCACCGCGCGGGCGATCGACGGGGCGATGGACAGCACCGTGATCTTGTCCATCTCCAGGTCGGACGGGTCCGGCAGCGTGTTCGTGAAGACGAACTCGCTCACCTTGGAGTTCTTCAGACGATCGGCGGCCGGGCCCGACAGGATGCCGTGCGTGGCCGTCACGATGACGTCCTCCGCGCCGTGCGCGAACAGGGCGTCGGCGGCGGCGCAGATCGTGCCACCCGTGTCGATCATGTCGTCGACCAGGACGCAGACGCGGCCCTTGACCTCACCGACCACCTCGTGGACGGTCACCTGGTTGGCGACGTCCTTGTCACGGCGCTTGTGCACGATGGCGAGGGGGGCGTCCAGGCGGTCGCACCAGCGGTCGGCGACGCGCACGCGGCCGGCGTCCGGGGAGACGATCGTCAGCTTGGAGCGGTCGACCTTCGCGCCCACGTAGTCCGCGAGGACCGGCAGTGCGGTGAGGTGGTCGACGGGGCCGTTGAAGAAGCCCTGGATCTGGTCGGTGTGCAGGTCCACCGTGAGGATGCGGTCCGCACCGGCGGTCTGGAGCAGGTCGGCGACCAGACGCGCCGAGATCGGCTCGCGGCCCTTGTGCTTCTTGTCCTGACGGGCGTACCCGTACGACGGCACGATCACCGTGATGGAACGGGCCGAGGCCCGCTTCAGCGCGTCGACCATGATGAGCTGTTCCATGATCCACTTGTTGATGGGAGCCGTGTGGCTCTGCATCAGGAAGCAGTCGGCGCCGCGAGCGGACTCCTGGAAGCGGACGTAGATCTCGCCGTTCGCGAAGTCGAAAGCCTTCGTCGGTACGACACCGATACCCAGCTGATGTGCGACCTCCTCGGCCAGCTCGGGGTGTGCCCGTCCGGAGAAGAGCATCATCTTCTTCTCGCCGGTCGTCTTGATCCCGGTCACAGCACGGTCTCCTCAGAGTGTTTCTGGCCGCCAGCAGCCTGCGAGCCAGCCGAAATGGTGTGCATCTATCACGGTACGCGGTGCGCGGAGCACCTGTTTCCGGTCAGCTTTCGCCGTCCGCCTCGGAAGAGTCGGCGGAGGACGTCTGAGCGGCCTGCGCGGCGGCACTTCCCGGACGCTTGCGGGCCACCCAACCCTCGATATTCCGCTGCTGTCCACGGGCCACGGCCAGCGAACCCGCCGGAACGTCCTTCGTGATCACGGATCCGGCGGCGGTGTACGCGCCGTCCCCGACAGTGACAGGAGCCACAAACATGTTGTCCGAGCCGGTGCGGCAGTGCGAGCCGATGGTGGTGTGGTGCTTGGACTGGCCGTCGTAGTTCACGAAGACGCTCGCCGCACCGATGTTGCTGTACTCGCCGATCGTCGCGTCACCGACGTACGAGAGGTGCGGGATCTTCGTGCCCTCGCCGACCGTCGCGTTCTTCGTCTCGACGTACGCACCGATCTTGGACTTCATGCCGAGCCTGGTGCCGGGGCGGAGGTACGCGAACGGGCCGACGTTGGCGGCGGCGCCGATCTCGGCGTCGACGGCGACCGTGTTGTCGACCCGCGCGCCGATCCCGACCTTCGTGTCGGTGAGGCGGGTGTTCGGGCCCACCTCGGCGTCCGCGGCGATGTGCGTGGAGCCCAGGAGCTGCGTGCCCGGGTGGACGATCGCGTCCTGCCCGAAGGTCACCGTGCAGTCGATGAACGTCGACTGCGGGTCGATGACGCTCACGCCGGACAGCATCGCGGCTTCCAGCAGACGGGCGTTGAGGAGCCTGCGGGCCTCCGCGAGCTGGACGCGGTTGTTGATGCCGAGGATCTCGCGGTGATCGGCGGCCACGGACGCACCGACCCGGTGACCGGCCTCGCGCAGGATGCCCAGGACGTCGGTCAGGTACTCCTCGCCCTGGCTGTTGTCCGTACGCACCTTGCCGAGCGCGTCCGCCAGCAGCTCGCCGTCGAACGCGAAGACACCGGAGTTGATCTCGCGGATCGCCCGCTGGGCGTCCGAGGCGTCCTTGTGCTCGACGATCGCGGTGACCGCCTGGGTGCTCGGGTCACGCACGATGCGGCCGTACCCGGTCGAGTCCGGGACCTCGGCGGTCAGCACGGTGCAGGCGTTGCCGTCGGCCGAGTGCGTGGCCGCGAGGGCGGTCAGCGTGGCACCGGTGAGGAGGGGAGTGTCGCCGCAGACCACGACGACGGTCCCGGACGGACTGCCGCCGAGGGCCTCAAGCCCCATCCGTACGGCATGACCCGTACCGAGCTGCTGCTCCTGCACGGCGGTGTGCGCCTCGGGGTCGATCTCGCCGAGGTGGGCGACGACCTTCTCGCGGGCGTGGCCGACGACGACGACCAGGTCGGCGGGGTCGAGCTCACGGGCTGCGGTGACGACGTGGCCGACGAGCGAGCGCCCGCTGATCTCGTGCAGGACCTTCGGGGTGGCCGACTTCATGCGGGTGCCCTCACCCGCTGCGAGGACGACGACGGCTGCCGGGCTATTGGCGCTCACGGTGGTGCCCTTCGGCTTCTTCGGGTTCTTCCGGCGGACTTCCGGGGAGTACGGGGACTCCAAGGGTTCCGGGGTGGACTTCCGCAGGATACCGGGGGGTTACGGAGGGGAAACGAGGGCGGGTCCCGACCGAAAGGTCAGGACCCGAACTTTGTGGCTCCCAGGGAAGGAATCGAACCCTCATTCAATGGACCAAAACCATTTGTCCTGCCATTAGACGACCTGGGAGGGTCTACCGCTTATGTCCGATTTTGCTGATCGGGAAGCGGTGCGGCATCTACTATGCCGCAGAACCAGCCCTCGATGCGACGGTACAAGGCTGCGCTCTGACGGACTTGGATCACAAGGCAGCCCCGATATGCGTCGTTGGTGTTCTTGCGGTTGGTTTTGGGGTTGTGCTTCTTCAAGGTGGTCTTGCCGAACTCGGCGAAGTCCACGCCGACGAAGTCGGACCAGAAGTGTTCGATGCCGGACACGTCGGCGGACTCATGGGCGTGCACGTAGAAGCGCACCTGGTCGGGCGTGACCTCGACCAGTTTGAGCCAGGCGAGGAAGATCTGGATCATGCGGGGGTCGCTGTTGACGAAGGTGACCCGCTCTAGGGGGCGATGGATCTTGGACTTGGACCCTTCCGCCCAGTAGAGCCCCACGCCGACGAGGAAGAGCTCGCGCTCACTCATGGCTCCGATACCGGCACGTGCCTGTGCGTGGGTGTCCTGCCGTTCCCGCTCGCGACGCTGCATCGTCGCTTCCCAGCCCCGCTTTGCGATGGCGGACGCTTCCTCGGTGCTGCGCTTGCGCTCGGGCTTCGGGAGGTCCCGTACCCAGAGCGAGATCGACCCCTTGGAGCACCCCAGCTCGACCTGGATCTCGTCGTACGTCATCCCCTTGAGGCGGAGCTCACGCGCCTTCTCGCGCAGGTCGTCCTTGGCGTTGGGGCGCTTGGTCCACTCCGGGGCGGGCTCGCCGTCGAGGAGGCGGTTGAGGAGGTCGTTGTTGTCGACGTGGATGCGGTCGCGGATCTGGCGGCGGCTGAGGCCCTCGCGGCGCAGGGCGATCGCCTGGGTGCGCAGGTTCTCGAAGTCCGCGTACTTGTTGCGCGGTGGTGTGGTCGTCATGTGGGCAGCTTTGTTCGCTGAGCGGACGCGTGTGCCGAAAGCGTGGGCGATTCAGGGATTCGGGTGGGCTGTGGCCGAATCGGTGGCGGTGTGATCGCTTCCGTGCTGGAGCTGGAGAAGTCGCAGGAAAAGGGGTGGGGGTCGCCCGTAGGCTGGTTCGTATGACCGTTACGGGGGAAAGCCGGGACGACGTGGGCCTGACCAGTCCGCGCTTCTGGTGGTGGGAGCGGCGGCGCAGCGTCGTGCTCGACGCGGGGCTGGCCGTGGTGTCGGCCGCGGAGTGTGTCGTCGAGGGGATCGCGTTCACCCAGGAGACCCGGGTGCCGATGGTGCTCGGGGTGCTGCTGGGGCTGGTGGTCGGGTCGTCGTTGCTGGTGCGGCGGCGGTGGCCGATTGCCGTGGTGCTGCTGTCGATCGCCGTGACCCCGGCCGAGATGGGCTTCCTGTTGAGCATCATCGGGCTCTACACGCTGGCCGCTTCCGAGGTGCCTCGGAAGATCACCGCACTGCTGGCGAGCATGGCGTTCGTGGGGACGCTGGTGGCGTCGTGGGTGCGGATGCGGTCGCTGGCGGGGCAGGAGGACGGGGACTTCGAGCAGAGCGGCGGCTACACGGTGGTCATGTCGGTGGTGCTGGCGCTGGGGATGGCCGCGCCGCCGGTGCTGCTCGGGCTGTACATAGGGGCCAGGCGGCGGCTCATGGAGAGCTTGCGGGAGCGGGCGGATTCGCTGGAGCGGGAGCTTTCGCTGCTCGCGGACCGGGCCGAGGAGCGGGCCGAGTGGGCGCGCACGGAGGAGCGGACGCGGATCGCGCGGGAGATGCACGACGTCGTGGCGCACCGGGTGAGTCTGATGGTGGTGCATGCGGCGGCCCTCCAGGCGGTGGCGCTGAAGGACCCGCAGAAGGCCGTGAAGAACGCCGCGCTGGTGGGGGACATGGGGCGGCAGGCGCTGACGGAGCTGCGCGAGATGCTGGGGGTCCTGCGGTCGGGGGACGCCGTGGTGCGGGAGGCAGCCGCCGGTGGGGGCGCGGGGGCCGCCGCCGGGCCGGTGCCGTTGGCGGCGGTGGGGGCGGCGGCTGCGGCTGCTGCGGCGGCGGCCGAGGGCGGGCCGTGTCTGGCGGACGTGGAGGCGCTGGTGGAGCAGTCACGGGCGGCGGGGATGGTGGTGGAGCTGTCGGTGGACGGGGAGCCCGTGGAGTGCGGGGCGCTGGTGGAGCAGACGGCGTACCGGGTGGTGCAGGAGGCGCTGACGAACGTGCACAAGCATGCGGCGGGGGCGAAGACGTGGGTGCGGATCGCCTACCGGGGGGACGAGGGGAAGGTCGCGATGCAGGTGGAGAACGGGGTGTCGGACGCGGGGGCGGTGGAGGTCGGCCTGCCGAGCGGGGGGAACGGGCTGGTGGGGATGAAGGAGCGGGTGACGACGCTCGGCGGCGTTTTCGTGGCAGGGGGTACGGAGGCGGGGGGCTTCCGGGTGTCGGCGGTGCTGCCGGTGGGGTGATCGGCCCTGTGGCGGGGTGTGGGGGGCGGGGTTGTGGGGCGCGGGGTGCGGGGTCAGGTGGTGAGGCGGGCGGGCTGGGTGCCTGTGATCAGGGTGGCCAGGGCGTCGTCCACGGTGTGGCCCAGGAACCAGTCCCCGGTGTGGTCGAGGCTGTAGACCCGCCCCTCGGTGTCGATCGCGAGGGTGCCCTGCGGAGTGCCGGTGGGCGTCGTCTCCTGGCCGAGCGGACAGATCCGGGTGTCCAGGGCGCGGCCCAGGTCCGCGAGGGTGCGGGCCAGGTGGAGCCCGTGGAGGGGGTCCAGGTGGAGTGCGGTCGGGGCGATCTGGCGGCCCGCGCCCGGCGGGTTGATGCGCAGGCCGCCGAACTCCGCCCAGGCTTCGACCGCCGCCGGGAACACCGTGTGCCGGTGCCCGGCGGGCGAGGTGTGGGCGCGCAGGGTGTCGGCCCAGTGTTCGGCCTGCTTTATGTCCCAGCGGCCCGGCTGCCAGCCCGCTTCGCGCAGGGCCGCGTCGACGGCCACGGGGAAGCGGGTGGTGCTGGTGTTGAGGTGCGAGGGCCCGTTGGCGGGAGTGGGGGGCATGGGGTGCGGATCAGCCCTTCTCGGCTGTGGGGTCCACCGGGCGTACGCCGAAGTGGGCGAGGAGCGGTGTGCAGGCGCGGCAGGGCGGCGCGTAGCTGCCGTGCAGCGGGTCGCCGTCCTCGCGGATGCGGCGTGCGGTGAGCTTGGAGTGCTTGAGGGAGCGGCGGGCCTCGTGTGCTGTCAGCGGCTTGCGGGCGGCCCGTTTGGAGCGGCCCGACTCGGCGGCCGTGAGGTGCCGCGAGAGCAGGATCGCCTCCGGGCAGCGGCCGGTGGAGCGGGTGCGCTGGCCGCTGGTCAGGGTGTCCAGGAAGTCCTGCACGAGGGGGTGCAGCGTCGGAGGCTGGTCGCCCTTGCCCGCGGTGCAGGTGAGCGTGTCCGCGCCGCGTACCGACAGGGCGGCGGCGACGGTGGGGAGTATGCCGTCGCGGCGGTGACGGAGGGTGGGCGTCGCGGCCTCGGCGCCGGTGCTGCTCCAGCTGAGGCGCGGGTCGCCCGATGTGCGTGGGTCGCCTGACGCGTGCGGGGCGCCTGACGCGTGCGGGGCACCCGACGCGTGCGGGGCACCCGACGTGCGCGGGGCGCCTGACGTACGTCGGTCGCCCGATGGGCGTGGGTCGCCCGTGCCGCGCCCCGTCGATGCCGACGAAGCGGTTGCCGTTGACGGGCCCGGTGCGGCCGGTGACGCCGACGAAACCCGTGCGGCCGTCGACGGACCGGCGGCCGTCTTCGGCGCGGTCCCGTCGCGGTGGCCCGTGAGGTGCATCGTGGCGTTGCTCGTGGTGCTGGCGGTGCTCGTAGTGCTGGCGGTGCTGGTGCTGCTTCCTGGTGTGCCCGCGGCTCCTGTCGCCTCTGTCGTCCCCGTTGCCCGCATTGTGGGCGCATTTCCTGTTTGTGCAGTGTGCATGGTGGTGCGTTCCCTCCCTGCAATCCCCCGAGTTGCGGGGACAGCCTGCCAAATGTGCCCTGTCGTGGGGAAGCTGGGGCACTGGTTCGGGCGCGTCCCCCCGAAGCGGGGAGGTTCGGGAGGGCTGTGGGCCGGGCGTGGGTGACGGGCCGTGGAGGGCCGGTCGACCCCCGGTCACGGCCTTGACGCACGAGCCCGTACGAGCGTCGCGGAGGCCCTCCGGGGGCAGGTCCCCCTGTTGCACCACCGCATAGGCTGTGGTGAATCAGCCAGACGCAGCAGGGGGCAACAGCCATGACGACAGGTCGGCTCGGGCACGAGGCCGCGCCACCGAACGCGGCCTACGCCGGGCAGCTCGTGAACTTCCCGGACCCGGTCCGGGCCGCCCGCCACCCCCACGGTGTGCGGGTGGACGGGGAGGGCTATCCGGACTTCGCGCCCTACGCGCGCGCCGCCGCCGAGATCGCCGAGCCCCCCGAGGGCTTCGGCGTGGACGAGCTCCGGCTGACCGACTACGTGTCGGCCAACGCCGCCCTGCACGCCGAGGGCCACGAGCTGTGGGAGACGCTCGACCCGGTCGCCACCCCGCACGGCTGGACCTGGCACCACGTACCGCACACGCGTCGCATGCAGCTCGTACCCGTGGAGGTGAAGGCGCTGCTGCGTCATCACGGCGGGCTCGCGACGACGGCCGTCGACCAGGACAAGCGGGGCACGCGCCCGCTCCAGGAGACGCGCCCGGTGCACTTCGGCCTGCCGAAGGGGACGGTCGCGGTGTCGGAGGCCCAGGTGCTGGGCGTGGAGGAGGACTTGGGGTTCCGGCTGCCCGGCGCGTACCGCTCCTTCCTGAAGGCGGCGGGCGGGTGCGCGCCCGTCGGGGCGGCGCTGGACGCGGAGTTGGGGCTGCTGGTCGACCAGCCGTTCTTCACGGTGCGCGACGAGGCGGGCGTCAACGATCTGGTGTACGTCAACAAGTGTCTGCGCGATCACCTGACCAAGGACTACCTCGGCGTCACCTTCGTGCAGGGCGGAATCCTCGCCGTGAAGGTGCGCGGGGAGAAAGCCGGTTCGGTGTGGTTCTGCGCGTACGACGACGCGCGTGACCGGGACGGCTGGTCGGTACAGGAGCGGGTGGAGCGCCTGCTGCTGCCCTGCGGCGACGACTTCGACGAATTCCTGCAACGGCTGGCGGGCAGTCCGCCGGAGTTGCAGACGGTGGCGGATCTGATGGTGGACGGCGGCTTCGCGCACGCCGTGCCCGTCGTGGACTCGGACGAGGGGTGACAAGTCCGATGGTGACTTTCGCGCAGGCTCAGGAACGTGCGGACGAGTGGGTCAACGGGGACGTCCCCGCGTACCAGCACCGGGAGGTGCGGGTGCGGGAGTTCGACCTCGGTTTCGTGGTGTGGGCGGAGGACCGGGAGAACGGCCCGGTCTCCGACGGCGGGCGGCAGCGCCTGGTCATCGCCCGCGACAGCGGCGAGGCCACGCTCTGGCCGGAGATGCCGGTCGGTGAGGTGATCAGGCGGTACGAGGAGGAGTACGGGAGTCAGGGAGGCGAACCGGACGAACCTGCTCCGGCCCCGCCGCAGCGCGTCGACCTGCAACAGACGTCCTTCCTGCTGACGCCGCCCGAGTGGTTGCAGGAGGCGGCGGACAAGATGGGGGTCCCGGACCGGAGGGCGTCGTCCGGCTCCTCCGGTTCGTCGTCCGGGACCGGTGCGGCCGGATCGGGTGAGCCGTCGGCTCCCGCTCCCGCTCCCGCTGCTTCTGTCTCCGCTTCTGGGCCCGGCACGGGTTCCGCTTCCGGTACGGGTGCGGGGGCCGGACCTGCTTCCGGTTCCGGCGCGCCCGCCGCGCCCGGCACGCCCGGTGCCCCCCACCGGGGTGTCGCCCCGACCGCCCCGCCCGCCGGGGCGACCCCGTGGGCCGGTACCGACACCAACTCCGACGCGGGCGGCGTTCCGCTGCCCGCCACCATGTTCGCGCCGCCCCTCGTCGGGGCGGACGACGACGACACCCCGCCGCCCGGCGTGGGACCCGAGGCCAAGACCTCGCTCCTCCAGGGCGGCAGCCAGCTCCCCAGCACCGCGGTGTCGCCCGCGCTGCCGGACCCGTCGACCCCTCGGCCGCTGCCGGGAGCGGGGCAGGGGCCGGGTTCCGGTACGCAGCCGCCTGCGGCTCCCGGTGCTCCCGGTGCTCCCGGTGCGCCGCGTCCGCCCGGTCTCTCCGCGGGGGCCGAGGACATCGCCGACGCCGCGACCAGCAAGGCCACCCTGCCGCCCGGTGCCCGGCGCGGCGGCGGCTCGACGACTCCGCCGCCGCCCGGCGCCCCCGGCACTCCCGGGGCGCGGCCCGGCGCGATGGCCCCGCCCTCGGGGCCCGGGGCTCCGGGTGTGCCGGCGGGTGGTTACGTACCGACGGCGATGGTTCCGCACCTCGGAGCGCCTGGAGCGCCTGGAGCGCCCGGTGCTCCCGGTGTGCCTGGTGCCCCTGGTACGTCTGGTGCTCCCGGTGCTCCGCAGCCTCCCGGTCCGCCCGGGGCTCCCGGCTCGACTCCGCCTCCCGGTGGGGGAGTCCACCACGCGGCGACCATGCTGGCCGGTCCGCCGCCGGGCGGCAGCCTCGGCGGTCCCGGCGGCCCGGCGGGTCCCCGGGCTCCCCAGCCCCCCGGCCCTCCTGGGCAGCCCGGTGCCATGCCGCCCCCGCACGCCCAGATGCAGGCGCCGCACATGCAGCCGCCGCCCGCGAACATGCCGCCGCCGCACGCCCAGCAGCAGCACGCCCCGCAGCCGCACGCCCCGCACCAGGCCCCGCCCGCCTACGGCTACCCGCCGCAGCAGCCCCCCTCCGGGCTGCCGACGGTCGGCCCCGGCTACCAGGCGGTGCTGCGCTACCGCGCCCAGGACGGCTCCGAGCAGCAGCTCATCCGCCGTTCCGCGCCCGGCACCCCGCACCCCGAGTGGCAGATGCTGCACGAGCTGCGCGCCATGCAGGTCCCGCCGCAGCAAGTCCTCGAACTCCACACGGAGTTGGAGTCCTGCGAGCTGCCGGGCGGGTACTGCGCCCGCATGATCCGCGAGACCTGGCCCCAGGTGCGGATCACCAGCGTCGCCCCGTACGGCACCGACCACACCTCGCGCCAGCAGGGCATGCGGCACCTGCTCACCCACCAGGGCGAGCTGCACCAGGTCGCCGACGGTCCGGCGCGGCCCGCCCCGGTGCGGGCGCCGCTGCCGCACCCGAGCCAGCTGCCGCAGATCCCGCCGGTCGGTCCCGAGGGCGTGGCGCACGAGCTGGTCTCGGCGTTCGGTCCGCAGGCGGTCTTCCGCTTCGACCAGAACGCGGTGTCCCGCCAGGGCGTGCCCGAGGCCGTCGCGATGACGCTGATGTGGGCCGGTCTGCCGGTCGACTTCGGGCCGTTCTTCTGGGCGCAGGCGGCGCCGGGCCAGCCGGTGCCGACCCTGGCGGAGCTGGCCCAGCAGCGCGGTGTGCAGCCCGCCACCGACGCGGGCTCGTACCTCGTGATGGGGTCGGACTTCGGGCGCGCGATCTGTGTGCAGTACGGCACGGCGAACATCGTGGCCGTACCGGTCGAGGCGGGGCCCGGCGGTCAGCCCGTGCCGCCGCAGTTCGTGAACACGGGTCTGCCCGAGTTCGTACGGTCCCTGGCACTGCTGGGACGGATGTGGCGGCTGCGCTTCGGGCTCAACCCCGAGCAGGCGGGCCGCTGGACCGTCGACTTCCAGGCGCAGTTGGCCGCGCTCGACCCGGCGGCGCTGGCGTCGCCGGAGAGCTGGTGGTCGGTGCTGCTTGAGCAGATGTGGGACGGGCTGCTGTAGGACGCGGCTCGACACCGGGACGGGGCGCGTGACCTGAGCGATCGGGTCGCGCGCCCCGGCCGTTTCCCTGCCCCGAACGGGGGCGGCCATCGGGCAGAGTGTCGGGTTATGGACACTTGAGTCCGTTACATCATGATCTGCCGGAGTCCCTGGTCTGTTTCCTGGTCGCCGCAGAGAAAGGGGAAAACAAGGATGAGCGCATCGACGTCACCCCACGGATTCACCACGGCACGGGGCCGCGGCTACCGCCCGGAGCAGGTGGACCGCCGGATCGACGGGCTGTTCCGGGACCGCGACGACGCGTGGGAGCGGGCGGCGCGGCTGACCGTACTGGCCAAGCAGATGGAGGCGCAGGCGGGTGAGCTGCGGGAGCGGGTCGCCCAGCTGCCGCCGCAGACGTACGAGTCGCTGGGCGGGCGGGCGCGGACGATCCTGGCCCTGGCACAGGAGTCGGCGGACGAGCTGCGTTCGGCTGCGGAGAACGACGCGGCGGAGCTGACCGGGGCGGCCGAGGCACGGGCGCTGGCCGTCCGGGACGCGGCCCGGGCGGCGTCCGAGCAGATCCTTGCGGAGGCCGAGGAGGCTGCGTCGGGGCTGCTGGCGGCGGCGAACGCCGAGGCGGACGACGTACGGACCGGAGCCCGGCGGGACGCCAAGGAGTGGCGCACCAGGGCGCAGGCGGCCCTCAAGGAGACGCGGAAGCGGACCGAGGGCATCCGTACCGACCAGGAGAAGGAGCACGCCGAACGCTGGGAGGCGGGCGAACGGGCGCTCGCCGCGCGGGAGGCGGAGGCCGACGAGCACTACGCGGCGCTGACGGCGCGGGCGGAGGCGGTGCTCGCCGCCGCGCGGCGGGGGCTGGCCGAGGCGGAGGAGGAGGCCCGGCACGGGCAGGAGGACGCGGAGGCGCGGGGGGCGGAGCTGGTGGCGGAGGCGCGGGGGGTGGAGGCGGGGGTGGAGCGGGAGACGGAGCGTGTGCTGAGGGAGCACGAGGCTTCTCGCGAAGAGGTCCAGTCCCACATGTCCCACGTCCGCAACAGCCTCGCCACTCTGACCGGCCGCGCCCCCGCCGAGGGCTGACCACAGCCCCAACACCACCTCCAGGGGCTACACCCCTCACCCCCTGCCCCGCACTCCCACCTCACCCCCTGCCCCGCACTCCCACCTCACCCCCTGTCCTGCACTCCCGCCTCCCCCCTGGGGCTCCGCTTCCGCCCAGCCCCCTTGGGCTCCGCTCCACCTCACCCCCTGGCCCGCGCTCCCGCCTCGCCCCCTTGGGCTCCACCCCTCCGCTCCCGCCTAGCCTCCTTGGGCGGCGGGGCCGCCCCCCGGGGGCGGGACGGGCGGGCAAGGGGGCGGCCCCTCTCGCTCCGGGCCTACCCCGGTGCTGCCCGCTGTTACCTCCACCGTTGGGTGCGCCGCACCCGGGTGCGCCTGCGGCGGGCCGCCCCAGACCCTTCCCCAAGCTCTCAACTTCGTTCGAGCAGGGGAGACCCCATCCTTCACCTAAACTCGCGAGGCTTGGGGGTCGGATGTGCGGGTGCGTGGGGGCTGGGCGCGCAGTTCCCCGCGCCCCTGGAGGTCGCTTCTCCGGAGCCCGACCCCGCGTCGGAGGGGTCCGCTTCTCCCAGTACCGGAAACCTCCTCGGAGCCAGTACCACCAACGCCACCAGAGCACACAACCCCGCCCCCGCCGCCCCCAGATACACATGGTCCACCGCCGCGTCCACCGCCCTGCGCAGGTACTCCGCCGCCCCCGCACCGAGCGCCGACTCCGGGTCGGTCAGCGCGTGGGACACCGAGTCAAGGTCCGCCGGGAGCCCCTCCCGGAGAGCCCCCGGAGCCGACTCCAGCCGCGACGCCAGCGTCGCGTTCGCCACCGCGCCGAACACCGCCGCCCCCACGCTCTGCCCGAGCTGCCGGTAGAAGAGGATCGACGCCGTCGCCGTGCCCCGCTCCGACCAGCCCACCGTCGACTGCACTCCGACGATCAACGGGAGTTGGAAGAGCCCGAGCGCCCCGCCGAGCAGCAGCATGATCAGCGCGGGCATCCACGCCGAGCCGGGAAAGGGCAGGAGGGGGAACGCCAGCAGGATCACCGTCGCCAGCGAGATCCCGATGATCGCGGTCTGGCGGAACCCGATCCGCCGGTACACGTGCTGGCTCAGCGCCGCCGAAACCGGCCAGCTCAACGTCATGATCGACAGCACGAAGCCCGCCGCCGTCGGGCCGAGGCCGAGGACCGACTGCGCGTACGTCGGCAGGAAGACCACCGGCGCGACCATCAGCAGCCCGAGCATGCCCAGCGCCACGTTCACCGAGGCGATCGTGCGCCGCCGCCACACCCACCCGGGCAGGATGGGTTCGGCCGCGCGCCGTTCCACCACCACGACCACGACCACCAGTACGGCGCTCGCCGCGAACAGGGCCAGGGACGGGGCGGAGAGCCACGGCCAGACGACCCCGCCCTGCACCAGCGCCGTCAACAGCAGCCCGCCGCAGGCGAACACGGCGAGTGCACCGGGCCAGTCGATACGAGAACGTACAGCGGAGGCCCCGGGTTCCCGCCCCGGCTCCCGCAGGTACTTCGCGATCAGCCACATCGCGAGCGCGCCCACCGGCAGGTTGATCAGGAAGATCCAGCGCCAGTCCGCGTACGTGGCCAGGACCCCGCCCACCGCCGGGCCCGCGACCGCCGACACCGCCCACACCGTCGACAGCTTGGCCTGGATCTTCGGGCGTTCCTTGAGCGGGTAGAGGTCGGCGGCGACGGTCTGGACGGTGCCCTGTATCGCTCCGCCGCCCAGGCCCTGCACGATGCGGAACGCGATCAGCGCGGGCATGTTCCAGGCGAACGCGCAGAGTACCGAGCCGAGGAGGAAGAGGGCTGTGCCCGTGATGAGCACGGGCTTGCGGCCGAAGGTGTCGGACAGCTTCCCGTACACCGGGAGGGTGACCGTCACCGCGAGGAGGTAGCCGGAGAAGAGCCAGGAGAAGACGGTGAATCCGCCCAGGTCCCCGACGATCTGGGGGACGGCCGTGGAGACGATCGTGCCGTCGAGCGCCGCCAGCGCCATGCTCAGCATGAGCGCGGCGACGACCGGCCCGCGCCGCGCGGAGGCGGCTGTGGGTGCGGCTGTGGCGGTGGGTGGGACTGTCTCCCCGGCGCCCTCGACCGTGCCACTTACATCTTTGTCGGCCACCGAATTCCCTTCCCCCTGCACGTATTTTCCCGGCACAGCGTCTCACCCGCAGGTCGGACAGGGGAGGGCGCGCAACGGGTGGAGCGGCCCCGGCCCGCGCTCCACCCAGGGGTTGAGAAGTGCGGGTGGAATTCCCCTACTTCGGCGCAGCCCCCGCTTGGTACCCACGGGCGACGTGCCCCGGCGGTCCCCTCTCTAGCGTGGAATGAGGCGAAGTACGGGACTGGACAAGGGGACTTGGCATGACAACGGCGGTAGGCATTCCCCAGCACGGGGGCACGCACGGGAACGCGGCCGTCGCGGCGCGCGCACGGCAGGTCGTCAAGGCGTACGGGGTCGGGGAGACCCGCGTCGTGGCGCTCGACCACGTCGACGTGGACATCGCGCGGGGCGAGTTCACGGCGATCATGGGGCCCTCCGGGTCCGGCAAGTCCACGCTGATGCACTGCCTCGCCGGGCTCGACACGGTGACCGAGGGGGAGATCCACCTCGCCGACACCGAGATCACGGGACTGAAGGACAAGCGGCTGACGCAGCTGCGGCGGGACCGGATCGGGTTCATCTTCCAGTCCTTCAACCTGCTGCCCACGCTCAACGCCATCGAGAACATCACGCTGCCCATGGACATCGCGGGCCGCAAGCCCGACCCTCAGTGGCTGCGGCGGGTCGTGGAGACGGTGGGTCTGGGGGATCGGCTGAAGCACCGGCCCACCGAACTGTCCGGCGGTCAGCAGCAACGGGTCGCCGTGGCAAGGGCGTTGGCGGCCCGGCCCGAGATCATCTTCGGGGACGAGCCGACCGGGAATCTGGACTCCCGGTCGGGTGCCGAGGTGCTGGACTTCCTGCGGCTGTCCGTGGACGAGCTGGGGCAGACCATCGTGATGGTCACCCACGACCCGGTGGCCGCCTCGTACGCGGACCGTGTGCTGTATCTCGCGGACGGCAGGATCGTCGACGAGATGCGGCGGCCGACCGCCGAACTCGTACTGGACCGCATGAAGGCTTTTGACGGGCGGGGGCGGACGTCATGACCGTCTGGAAGACCTCGGTGCGCAACTTCTTCGCGCACAAGGGCCGCATGGCGCTCTCTGCCGTCGCCGTCCTGCTGTCGGTGGGATTCGTCTGCGGGACCCTCGTCTTCACCGACACCATGAACACCACCTTCGACAAGCTCTTCGCGACCACCTCCGCCGACGTCACCGTGACGCCGAAGAAGGAGAAGGACGACAGTTCGGCAGTCAACTCCGGTCGCCCGCTGACCGTTCCGGCCGCCGCCGTCGGCACGCTGAAGCGGACGGAGGGCGTGCGGGACGCCGAAGGAACCGTCAGCAGTGAGTCGGTCACCGTCGTCAACGGCAAGAACGAGAACATGGGGTCCGAGAACGGTGCCCCGACCTTCGCGGGCAACTGGTCCGGCAGCAACGCCCGTTCCCTGGACATCACCTCCGGGCACGCCCCGCGCGGGCCCACCGAGATCATGGTCGACGCCGACACCGCCGACAAGCACGGGCTGAAGATCGGCGACGAGCTGCGGACCATCGCCGTGACGGGGGACCACACCGCCCGGATCAGCGGGATCGCCACCTTCAGGACCACCAATCCCGGCGCGACCCTCGTCTTCCTCGACACCGCCACCGCGCAGCGCCAACTGCTCGGCAGGGAAGGGCTGTTCAGTGGGATCAACGTCACCGCCGGGGACGGGATCGGTGAGGTGCGGCTCAAGGAGAAGGTGAGCGGCGCGCTCGGCGCGGGGGCGTACACGTACCAGACCAAGGCGGAGAACGCGGCGGAGAACAAGAGCGATCTCGCGTCGTTCCTCGACGTCATGAAGTACGCGATGCTCGGCTTCGCCGGGATCGCCCTGCTGGTGGGCGTCTTCCTGATCATCAACACGTTCTCCATGCTGGTCGCCCAGCGCACCCGGGAGATCGGGCTGATGCGGGCGCTCGGGTCCAGCCGGCGGCAGGTCAACCGGTCGGTGCTGCTCGAAGCGCTGATGCTCGGTGTCGTCGGGTCGGTCCTCGGCGTCGGGGCCGGGGTGGGACTCGCCCTCGGGCTGATGAAGTTCATGAGCGCGATCGGCATGAACCTGGCGACCACCGACCTCACCTTCAGGTGGCCCACCGCGGTCATCGGGCTGGTGCTGGGGGTCGTCGTGACGGTCGTCGCCGCGTACCTTCCGGCGCGGCGGGCGGGGAAGGTGTCCCCGATGGCCGCCCTGCGCGACGTGGGGGTCCCGGCCGACGGGAAGTCCGGGCGGGTGCGGGCGGTCCTCGGCACCGTACTGACGCTGGCGGGCGGGGCCGGGCTGTACGCCGCCGGGCAGGCGACCAAGTCGGGCGAGGGCGCGCTGCTGCTCGGCGTGGGCGTGGTGTGCAGCCTGGTGGGGTTCGTCGTGATCGGGCCGCTGCTGGTGGCCTTCGTGGTGAAGGGGCTCGGGGCTGTCGTCCTGCGGGGCTTCGGACCCGTCGGGCGGATGGCGGAGCGCAACGCCCTGCGCAACCCGAGGCGTACCGGAGCGACCGGGTCGGCGTTGATGATCGGGCTGGCGCTGGTGGCCTGCCTCTCGGTCGGCGCGTCGTCGATGGTGGCTTCGGCGACGGACGAGCTGGACCGCTCGGTGGGCGCTGACTTCACCGTACGGTCGAACAACGGGCAGCCCGTGCTGCCGCAGGCCCGGAAGGCCGTGGAGAAGGCCGACGGCCTCGCCCGCGTCACCCACTACAAGGGGGTCGACGCCCGGGTGACCGCGCCCGACGGGACGTCCGGGCGGCGGATGCTGTCGGCCACGGATCCCTCGTACATGCAGGACGTACGGCGGGCGACGGTGTCCGGTGAGCTGGCGAAGGCGTACGAGCCGGGGGCGATGTCGGTCGGGCAGGACTACGCGCAGCAGCACCGGGTGAAGGTCGGGGACGAGCTGGGCGTCGTCTTCCCTGCCGGGAAGGCGGTGAAGCTGCGGGTCGCGGCCATCACGTCGGACGACGTGAACGTCGACAAGGGGGCGATGTACCTGAGCATCGCCACCGCCGCGCAGCACATCCCCGCCGACCGGATGCCGCAGGACATGATGCTCTTCGCGAAGGCGGCGGAGGGGCAGGCGGACACGGCGTACGCGTCGATGAAGGCGGCCGTGGCGCAGTACCCGCAGTACAAGGTGCTGAACTCGACGGACTACAAGAAGGACCTGAAGGCGCAGATCGATCAGTTGCTCAACATCGTTTATGGGTTGCTGGGGCTGGCGATCGTGGTGGCCGTGCTGGGGGTCGTGAACACGCTGGCCCTGTCGGTCGTCGAGCGGACCCGGGAGATCGGGCTGATGCGGGCGATCGGGCTCTCGCGGCGGCAGATGCGGCGGATGATCCGGCTGGAGTCGGTGGTGATCGCCCTCTTCGGGGCGCTGCTGGGGCTCGGGCTCGGGCTGGCGTGGGGGACGGCGGCGCAGAAGCTGATGGCGTTGGAGGGGATCACCATTCTGGAGATTCCGTGGAGCACGATCGGGGTGGTGTTCGTGGCGTCGGCGCTGGTGGGGTTGCTGGCGGCGCTCGTTCCGGCGTTTCGGGCGGCTCGGCTCAACATCCTCACGGCGATCGCGACGGACTGAGACCGGGGCGGGGGCGGGGTGGGGGTGGCGGGGGCTCCACCCCCGGCCCCCGGCCCCGCCTTCGGCGTGTCGCATCCACGCGGCGGAGCCGTGCGGTGGTGCGGTCCCGTGAGGCCCCCGTTCGGCCAGCGGCCCCTCGTGGCGCGTCGTAGGCTGGGAGCCCCCGGCCCGTGAGACGTGTCGGGCGGCTCGCGTTGCCCGCTCGGCCCCGGCCCCGGCGGGGCAGTGCGGTCCACCTCAGTGATCAAGCGTTCGGATGGATGCCTTTCATGAGCCTGCACGGCCTGCTGGATGCGGTAGTACGAGACGCGGCGCTCGCCGAAGCGGTCAAGGCCGCCGTCGACGGCCACCGCATGCACGTCGACCTCGTCGGACCCTCCGCCGCCCGCCCCTTCGTCCTCGCCGCCCTCGCCCGCGACGCCGGTCGGCCCGTGCTGGCGGTCACCGCCACCGGGCGCGAGGCCGAGGAGCTGGCCGCGACGCTGCGGACGCTGCTGCCGGAGGACTCCGTGGCGGAGTTCCCGGCCTGGGAGACGCTGCCGCACGAGCGGCTGTCGCCCCGCTCGGACACCGTCGGGCGTCGGCTCGCGGTACTGCGCAGGCTGGCCCACCCGAGCGCCGACGACCCCGCCGCCGGTCCGGTCAGCGTGGTCGTGGCTCCCGTGAGGTCCGTGCTTCAGCCGCAGGTCAAGGGGCTCGGCGAACTGGTCCCCGTGGCGTTGCGGTCCGGGCAGAGCGCCGACCTCGGCGAGGTGACGGAGGCGCTCGCGGCGGCCGCGTACCAGCGGGTGGAGCTGGTGGAGAAGCGCGGCGAGTTCGCCGTACGGGGCGGGATCCTCGATGTCTTTCCGCCGACCGAGGAACACCCCCTGCGCGTGGAGTTCTGGGGGGACGACGTCGAGGAGATCCGGTACTTCAAGGTGGCCGACCAGCGGTCCCTGGAGGTCGCGGCGCACGGGGTGTGGGCGCCGCCGTGCCGGGAGCTGCTGCTGACGGACGAGGTCAGGGGCAAGGCCGCGGCCCTCGCGGAGGCGCACCCCGAGCTCGGGGAGCTGCTGAACAAGATCGCCGAGGGGATCGCCGTCGAGGGGATGGAGTCGCTGGCTCCGGTTCTCTTGGACGAGATGGAGCTGCTGCTGGACGTTCTGCCCGAGGGGGCGATGGCGGTCGTCTGCGATCCGGAGCGGGTGCGGACCCGGGCCGCGGATCTCGTCGCGACGAGCCAGGAGTTCCTCCAGGCGTCGTGGGCGGCCACCGCGGGCGGCGGCGTGGCTCCCATCGACGTGGGTGCGGCGTCCCTGTGGGGCATCGCCGACGTGCGGGACCGGGCGCGCGAGCTCGGGATGATGTGGTGGTCGGTTTCGCCCTTCGCCGCCGATGCCGCGGACTTCGAGGACGACACCCTCAAGCTCGGCATGCACGCCCCCGAGATGTACCGGGGCGACACCGCGAAGGCGCTGGCCGACACCAAGGGGTGGCTGGCGGACGGCTGGCGCACCGTGTTCGTGACGGAGGGGCACGGGCCCGCCTCCCGTACGGTCGAGGTGTTGTCGGGAGAGGGGATCGCGGCGCGGCTCGATGCCGACCTCGCGGAGATCTCGCCGAACGTCGTGCACGTGGCGTGCGGGTCTCTCGACAACGGTTTCGTCGACCCGGTGCTTCAGCTGGCCGTGCTGACCGAGACCGATCTGACCGGGCAGCGCACCGCCACCAAGGAACTCGGGCGGATGCCCGCCCGGCGGCGCAAGTCCGTCGACCCGCTCACCCTCCAGGTCGGCGACTTCATCGTGCACGAGCAGCACGGCGTGGGGCGCTACATCGAGATGGTCCAGCGGACCGTGCAGGGTGCGACTCGCGAGTACCTGCTCGTCGAGTACGCGCCCGCCAAGCGCGGGCAGCCCGGAGACCGGCTGTACATCCCGACGGACCAGCTGGAGCAGGTCACGAAGTACGTGGGGGGCGAGGCTCCGACGCTGCACCGGCTCGGTGGGGCCGACTGGACGAAGACCAAGGCGCGGGCGAAGAAGGCGGTCAAGGAGATCGCCGCCGACCTCATCAAGCTGTACAGCGCGCGGATGGCGGCCCCCGGGCACACCTTCGGACCCGACACCCCCTGGCAGCGCGAGCTGGAGGACGCCTTCCCGTACGTGGAGACCCCCGACCAGCTGTCCACCATCGCCGAGGTGAAGGAGGACATGGAGAAGTCCGTGCCCATGGACCGGCTGATCTGCGGTGACGTCGGGTACGGCAAGACCGAGATCGCGGTGCGCGCCGCCTTCAAGGCCGTACAGGACGGCAAGCAGGTGGCGGTGCTGGTGCCGACGACGCTGCTCGTGCAGCAGCACTTCGGGACGTTCACCGAGCGGTACGCGCAGTTCCCGGTGAGCGTGAAGGCGTTGAGCCGTTTCCAGAGCGAGAGTGAGTCCAAGGCGACGCTCGCCGGGCTCAAGGACGGTGCGGTCGACATCGTCATCGGTACGCACCGGTTGTTCTCGCAGGAGACGCAGTTCAAGGACCTGGGGCTCGTCATCGTCGACGAGGAGCAGCGGTTCGGCGTCGAGCACAAGGAGCAGCTGAAGAAGCTGCGGGCCAACGTGGACGTGCTGACGATGTCGGCGACTCCGATTCCGAGGACGCTGGAGATGGCGGTCACCGGGATCCGCGAGATGTCGACGATCACGACGCCGCCGGAGGAGCGCCATCCCGTGCTGACCTTCGTCGGTCCGTACGAGGAGAAGCAGATCGGGGCGGCGATCCGGCGCGAGCTGCTGCGGGAGGGGCAGGTCTTCTACATCCACAACCGGGTGGAGTCGATCGACCGGGCGGCGGCGAAGCTCCGGGAGATCGTGCCCGAGGCGCGGATCGCGACGGCGCACGGGCAGATGTCGGAGGCGGCGCTGGAGCAGGTCGTCGTCGATTTCTGGGAGAAGAAGTTCGACGTGCTCGTCTCGACGACCATCGTGGAGTCGGGGATCGACATCTCGAACGCGAACACGCTGATCGTGGAGCGGGGCGACAACTTCGGGCTGTCGCAGCTCCATCAGCTGCGTGGGCGGGTCGGGCGCGGGCGGGAGCGGGGGTACGCGTACTTCCTGTACCCGCCGGAGAAGCCGTTGACGGAGACCGCGCACGAGAGGCTCGCGACGATCGCCCAGCACACCGAGATGGGTGCGGGCATGTACGTGGCCATGAAGGACCTGGAGATCCGGGGCGCGGGCAACATGCTGGGCGGGGAGCAGTCCGGGCACATCGCAGGTGTGGGCTTCGACCTGTACATCCGGATGGTAGGGGAGGCCGTCGCCGACTACCGGGCGGCCGTGGACGGGACGGCGGAGGAAGAGGCTCCGCTGGAGGTGAAGATCGAGCTGCCGGTGGACGCGCACGTCCCGCACGACTACGCGCCGGGGGAGCGGCTCAGGCTCCAGGCGTACCGGGCGATCGCGGCGGCCACGACCGAGGCCGACATCACCGCGGTGCGGGAGGAGCTGACGGACCGGTACGGCAAGCTGCCGGAGCCCGTGGAGAACCTGTTGCTGGTGGCGGGGCTGAGGATGCTGGCGCGGGCGTGCGGGGTCGGAGAGATCGTGCTCCAGGGGCCGAACATCCGGTTCGCGCCGGTGGAGTTGAGGGAGTCGCAGGAGCTGCGGCTGAAGCGGTTGTATCCGCGGACGGTCATCAAGGGGGCGGCGGGGCAGATCCTGGTGCCGAGGCCGACGGGAGGGAAGATCGGAGGGAAGCCGGTGGTGGGGCGGGAGTTGTTGTCCTGGACCGGTGAGTTCCTGACGACGATCCTGAGCTGAGGCGGGGGTCCGTCCGCGCGGGTGGGGTGGGGCTGGGGTCACTGCCGGGGGCTCCGCCCCCGGACCCCCGTCCCGCCTTCGGCGGGTTGCGCCCACGCGGCGGAGCCGCACAGCGATACGGCCCCGCGCCCCTGGACGCCTCCCCCTCGCTCCGGGCCCGCCCCGGTGCGTCCCGCTCGGCCCTTCACCGCGCCCAGCACCATGAGCAGCACCAACACCGCCCCGCTCACCGCCGCCCCCTCCGCCAGCCCCGCCTGCCGGTAGGTGCACGACACCCGTGACGCGCCCTCCCCCAGCGGCACACCGATCAGACCCCCGAAGGAGTACGGGGCCCTCCGCTCCGCTCCGTCCGCCGCGCAGCGCCAGCCCGGTACCGCCGGGACGGCGAAGACCGCCGTGCCCGTGCTGCGGGGCGGCAGGGAGGCGGTCATGGAGTGGCCCCCGGCGGTGATCCGCCGCGCTCCCTGTTCGCGCAGCCCCTCCACCGCCCGCCCCAGCGCCCCCGCGTCCAGGCAGCCGACGAGACGTCGGGGGACGGCCTGCGGGCGGGGCAGGACGAAGGTCAGGTCGAGGCGGCCGTCGGCGGGGACCGTGCCGATCGGGCGCAGGGCGTTGCTCGTCGTCGCGCGTCGGCCTTGCCAGGTGGTGTCCGTGCCGGGGCCGAGCACCCGCCCGTCGAGCCACGGCGCGTACAGGTAGGCCGTACTGCCGGGGGTGCACCGGGCGGTCAGGGTGGTCCACGCGCCGTACGGGGGCTGCCGGGGGAGGAGCCATTCCGTGTCGGTGCGGAACACGTTCAGGCCCGCCGTCCGCGTGAACTCCGGGACCTCGTAGACCCGCGCCCCGAGCGCCGCCTCCTGGCGTTCGAAGACCGAGGAGCCGGGCCCGGCGGACCGGGGCGCGCCCGGTGGCCGCACCGTCACCAGCGGGGCCGGGGGAGACGTTCGTACGGTGAGGTCCTGGGCGGCGGCCAGGGGCACGTACGCCCGCGAGCCCATGAGCGCGCGCGCCACCGGGTCGCCGGGGCTCATCACGTGGCGGCCGTGCATGTACCAGCCGCCGCCCAGCGCCTTCAGCGTGCGTGCCGTGCGCGCGGGGACGTGGCTGCTGTAGTACGAGCCGCCCTGGCCGCCGAGCAGGAGGGGGTCGTTGTTGGCGAACTCGTGCGGGCCGGGATCGGCGCGGTACGCGGGCCAGCGGTCGGCCTCGCGCAGCTCCTCGCGGAGCGCCAGGCTCCGCGCGTTCAGCGTGGCCTTGGGGCGGTACCAGTCCAGGGCGTCCCGCAGCTCCGTCACGACCAGGACCGTGCACGTCGACGCGCCGAACACGGCTGCGGCGAGCACCGTCACCGCCACCCGTGACGTGTGCCGGTCCGGGGTCAGGCCGTGCAGTGCCAGCGCCCCGGCGACGACGAGGGCCCCGGCGGCCAGGGGCCAGGTGGCCGGGCCCACGGCGGCGCGCCCGGCGCACACCACGAGCAGGACGCCCACCGAGGCGAGGCCCGCGAGGAGTTCGCGCGGGGCCGGGCGGTGGGAGAGGGCCAGCCAGGCGACCGCCGTGAGGATGCCGCTGAGGACGAACGCCGCCCGGTACGGGCTGCCGTTGGGCACCGCGAGCCCGTGCCAGGCGAGGAGGGTGGGCTCCCAGACGAAGGACGCGGCGACGGCGAGCGTCAGGGCGTACCAGCCGATGCGGATCTTCACCGGGATCGCGCGCTGGAAGGGGAAGACCGCGAACAGCAGCAGGCCGAAGAGGCCGATGCCGATGTTCGGCGCGGGCAGCGCGGCCCGGCCGCCGGGCAGGAGCTGGGCCAGGTAGTCCAGGAGTTCCGGCGGGCCCCGGTAGACGGGGGGCGCGGTGGGCTGGGCGCCCTTGCTCGATACGTAACTCACCGTCAGGACGGGTGCGGCGAGGGCCGTCGCCGCCGCCAGGGTCAGCGCGGCCCGCGTCAGCACGCGTCCCGGCCGACGCCCGGCGGGCGGGTCCGTGAGGAGTCGTACGAGGAGGACGAGAGCGCCGCACAGGATCGCCATCGCGGCGGTGTAGAAGTTGCCGGTCCAGGCGAGCGCGACGAACAGGACGGCCAGGAAGGGGCGGCGGCCGTGCAGGCACCAGTCGGCGGCGATACCCACCAGGGGCAGTGCGACCGGGCCCCACATCCACATGGGGTCCGCGAAGCCGTCGTGCAGCACCCAGGCGCACAGGCCGTAGCCGACGGACAGGAGCGCGCGCAGGGTGGGGGAGCCGGGGCGGAGTCTGCCCAGGTAGTACGTCATCGCCGCGCCGGCCGCGCCGAGGGAGAGCAGGGTGACCAGGAAGACGGGGAACTCGACGTGGTCGCGGGGGAAGAGCGCGACCAGGAGGGAGAAGGGGTTGGTGAGGTAGGTGAGGAAGTCGGGGAGGAAGGGGACGCCGTAGCCGCTGTTCCAGTTGAAGAGCAGGTCGCCGGGGGCGTCGCCGTACAGCAGGTCCCGGAAGTGGGCGTGGAAGGGGACGAACTGGTTGCCCAGGTCGTTGACCGCCCGCGACCGCGCACCGAAGGGGTACGTGCCGTGCAGGGCTTGGGCCAGGCAGTACGCGGCCATGGCCAGCCCGGCGGAGAGGGCGGCGGCCCGTGACTCGGTGCGGGGACCGGGGGGAAGAGGGGAACGCACTCAGACTCCAGTGACGGCCGCGGGGGCGGAATCCCGGGTGAGCACCCACCGGGAGAGGAGGAAGGTCGCGGGGACGGCGGCGACGGCGGCGAGCAGGGGCGCGACGCGTTCGTTCACGTGGGCCCATTCGACGAGGGCGTACAGCCCGGCCGACGTGACGAGGAAATTGGTCAGGTTGGTCAGCGGGAAGAGCAGGAACTTCCGCCAGGTGGGTTTGGTGCGGTAGGTGAAATAGGTGTTGAGGAAGAAGGAGCCGGTCATGCTGAGGGCGAAGGCGACGGCGTAGGCGGGGTAGTACGGCAGCCAGGAGTGCAGGAGGAGGTAGAAGGCGTAGAAGGTGCCCGTGTTGACGACGCCCGTGATGCCGAATCGCAGTGCTTCGGAGAGGCGGGAATTCACCGCAGACCGGCTCCGCCCAGTTCCCTGTCGCGCTCTGTCGCCCGGCTGCCTTCCGCTGCCCGGATGTGTTCCTTCACCAGGCTGTGTTCTTCCACCGAGCTGTGTTCTTTCACCGAGCTGTGTTCTTTCACCAAGAAGTGCGGGCGGCGTTTCGTCTCGTAGTAGATGCGGCCGATGTACTCGCCGATCAGGCCGAGCATGACCATCTGCGCGCCGCCCATGCCGACGACGGTGGCCAGGAGCGTGGCGTAGCCGGGGGTGTCGACGCCGAGGACGAGGGCGCTGGCGACGATCCACACCGCGTACAGCGTGGCGAGGGCGGTGAGGAGGAGACCGAGGTGGAGGGCGAGGCGCAGAGGGCGGTTGTTGAAGGAGATCAGACCGTCGACGCCGTAGTTGACCAGGGCTCCGAAGCGCCACTTGGTCTGGCCCGCCTCACGGGCGACGTTGGCGTAGTCGAAGGTGACCGTGTCGAAGCCGATCCAGGAGAAGAGGCCCTTGGAGAACCGGTTCTGTTCGGGCAGGGACAGGAGCGCGTCGACGGCCCTGCGGGAGAGGAGGCGGAAGTCTCCGACGCCGTCGGCGAGTTCGACGTCCACCCAGTGGTTGACCAGGCGGTAGTAGGACTTGCTGAGGGCCTTGCGCAGGCGCGTCTCGCCGCTGCGGTCGCGGCGGGCGACCACTTGGTCGTGGCCGAGGCTGTGCAGGTCGAGCATGCGCGCGATGAGTCCGGGCGGGTGCTGGAGGTCGGCGTCCATGAGGACGACGGCGTCTCCCGTGGCCTCGCCGAGACCGGCCAGTATGGCGGCCTCCTTGCCGAAATTGCGGCTCAGGGAGGTGTAGCGGATTCTGCCGGGGTGTTTTTCGGCGAGCGTTCGCAACAGGGCGAGGGTGTTGTCCGAACTGCCGTCGTCGACGTAACAGATCTCGTAATCGACGGGGAGGGCGTCGAGTGCCGATCTGACGTGTGCGTCGAAGGACTCGATCACGGATTCTTCGTTGAAGCAGGGCGCGACGATCGAGAGGCGCACGGACAGGCCCACCTTTGAGTACGTCGAAAGAACGCCGACGGACTTTCCGGGCGGGGAACGAACGGCGGCTGCTGAATCGACCGCATCCTATGTGTTTTGTCCTGATATGCCTGGGTGCCGCGCGTGCGGGGGCCGGGGGTACGGGAGTGCCCTGTGGGCACGCGTGTGCGGGGCGTGTGCGCGGGGCGTTCGCGGGGCCGGGCAACACACCGCCCGCGAGGTCGAGATGATCGGCTTCGCGGGCGGGGGTTCAGGAGGTCCGTTCGATGCCGGACGGCACACGCACCGGCTCAGGGTGCGGGGTCGTCCTTCTGGTCGCCCATTCCGAGGGCGCCTTCCACCTTCTGCTGGGCCTGGTCGACCTTGTCGGAGTACTTGCCGCCGGTCTTCTCGTTGACCTCTTCCTCGACGGCGTCGGAAATGTCCTTCGCCTTGTCCTGGGCCTGGTCCTTGAACCTGTCGAAGATCCCCATGGGCGGGCTCCTTCCGCAGAAGAGAACGGGACATTTCCGACGCTACGCCGGGGTCGAGGATCGCGCGCGCCGGGGAGCCTCCGGCGCGAAATGTGGAGCAGGCCACATTTCGGTGGTATGTCGCGGGTCGGCCGGTTCCTTCGGGGCAGGCATTTCTAAGGTGGGGCGTTCGCCGGTGCTGTGGGATGCGAAGAAGTGGTGGGGTGGGGTCGCAGTGATAGCTCGTACGTCCATGAGGGTGGCCAGCAGGACGTGGAAAGCCGTGTCGGCGGCGGGAGTTGGGGCGGCGCTGCTGCTCGGCACCGCCGGATGCGGATCGTCGGGAGGATCCTCCGGGGGATCGGGGCAGGGCGGACCCGTGGGGAAGCCCGGATCGGCGCTCGCCGCCGTGGAGCAGCTCCCCGTCAAGGGCCGTGCGCCGAAGACGGGGTACGAGAGGAAGGCGTTCGGGCGGGCCTGGGCGGACACGGACGCCAACGGGTGCGGGACCCGCGACGACATCCTCAAGCGGGACCTCAAGGACGTGAAGTTCACCGACGGGGCCAAGCAGTGCAAGGTCGGGTCCGGGGTGCTGGTCGACGACCCCTACACGGGCACCCGGGTCGTCTACAAGCGGGGCGCGAGCAAGGTCGACATCGACCACCTCGTGGCGCTGTCCGACGCCTGGCAGAAGGGCGCCCAGCAGTGGAGCCGGGGCAAGCGGCTCGCGTTCGCCAACGACCCGCTGAACCTGCTGGCCTCCGAGTCCTCCGCGAACCGCAAGAAGGGCGACGGCGACACCGCCACCTGGCTGCCGCAGAACAAGGCGTACCGGTGCGCGTACGTCGCCTCACAAGTCGCGGTGAAGAAGAAGTACGGCCTGTGGGTGACGTCGGGCGAACGCGACGCGATGAAGTCCGTCCTGACCACCTGCCCCGAACAACCCCTCCCCACGGGCGGCACCCCCACCGAAGCGCCCCGCTAGGGGCGCGGGGCTGTATCACGGTGCGGCTCCGCCGCGCGGGCGCGACCAGCCACGACGTACCCGCACGTACAAACCCACCCACCCGCCGCGCGGCGGGCGCTTGAGGTGAAGGGGCGGGGCAGGGGTGCAATCCGCCGAAGGCGGGCCGGGGTCCGGGGGCGGAGCCCCCGGCAGTAACCCCAGCCCGCCCCCCACCGGCAGGGATCAGACCTTGAGCTCCCACTGCGACGCGTTGTGGTCGAAGTCCGGCGCGACCTCCACGGTCAGGTTCTTCGCGTCGGCCGGAACGTCGAAGGCGTACTTCACCGTGGCCTTCTTGCCGGGCAGGATGCTCCCCTGGAACATCGTGCCCGCGTTCTCGTCGAAGATCTGCTCGGCGTTCGTGCCGTCCTTGCCCGCGCGGGCCGTCGCCAGCACGCCCGAGGCGTCGAACTTCTTCGTCCCGGCGTTGTGGATGACCACCGTGACCAGGCGGGCCTTGTTTCCCTTGGTGTGACCGGACGCGTACTCGCTGGGCGTGTACTTCACCGGCGCGGACACCGTGATCGTCAGCTTGTCGTCGTACTGCGCCGACTCACCCGCCGCAAGGGCCTTGTCCTTGGCCTTGCTCTTGCTCTTGTCCTCGCCGCTCGCCGCTTCCTTCTCCGTTCCCTTCTTCACCGCGTCCTGCCCGGACACGGCCTTGTCGAGCTCCTTGATCCCGTCGTCGACCACCTTGAAGAGCGTCACCGCGCCGACCACCGACAGGATCAGCGAGACCAGACCCAGGGCCGCGCCGGTCAGCGTCACGCCCTTGTTGGTGGCCTCGCCGCGCTTGACCCGGCCGCTGCCCGTCAGGCCCAGGACCAGGGCGATCAGGCCGAGGATTCCGGCCAGCCAGAACAGCAGCGGGATCAGCCCGGACAGCGCACCGATGAGACCGAGGATCAGGGCCGTGGTGCCCAGGCCGTTGCGGGCGGCGCGGGGAGCGCCGTGGCCCCCGTGCCCGCCGTGCTGCTGCGGCGGGTACGGCTCCTGCGGGCCCTGGGGGTACGTCGGCTGGTTCGAGTACTGAGACATGGGATGCCCTCCGGCAGAGGCCCTCGATGGGGACGGGGTGCGATGGGTCAATGACAACAGAAGCTGTGAACCGAGTCAACACGATTCACGAGAATCATTCTGTTCACGCTGTGAAGCGCGATGTGTCGGACCCTGTCGGTATGCTCGGATCACAGCTCATACGCCGAGAGGGGCAAAAGCGGTGCCGGACAACGCAACAGAGGTGACCGCCGCCGGGATCGCCCGGCTCGCCGGGGTCGGCCGGGCCGCCGTGAGCAACTGGCGGCGCCGCCACCCCGACTTCCCCAAGCCCGTCGGCGGCACCGAGACCAGCCCCTCCTTCGCGCTCGCCGAGGTCGAGGAGTGGCTCCGCACCCAGGGCAAGCTCGCCGAAGTGCCGCTGCGGGAGCGCGTGTGGCAGCAGGTGGCCGGGCACCCGGCGGGGGCCGTCACCGCCCTCGTGCACACCGGCTGCGTGCTCCTCCTCGTACGGGACAGGCCGACCGCCTGGTCGGCCACGTCGGCGGGCTCCGACGCCACGTGCGCCGAACTCCTGCCGACGGCCCTGGCGCAGGTGCTCGACGGGCGGCTCGGCGGCGACTGGCTGCGCGCCGTGCGCACCCCGGACGCCGCCGAGCTGGCACCCTCCGTACCGCTGCTGCGGGCCGCCGCCGAACTGGCCGGGGAGACCGGGGCCCGGCAGGCGTACGCCTTCCTGCTCGGCCGCCACCTCGACGCCAACCCGCGCCAGTACACGCTGACCCCGCAGGGCCCCGCCGCCCTCATGGCCGCCCTCGCCGGACACCCCCGCACCGTCCTCGACCCCGCCTGCGGCACCGCCTCGCTGCTGTGCGCGGTGACGGACGCCGGGAACGGCGACGCGACCCACGGCGCGGACCGGCCCGTCGCCGTGTACGCCCAGGACGCCGACCCCGACCTGACCGCCCTCGCCGCCCTCCGCCTCGCCCTGCACACCGACGCCCGCACCACCGAGGTGCGGGCCGTCGCCGCCGACTCCCTGCGCGCCGACGCTTACCCCCAGGTCAGCGTGGACGCGGTGGTCAGCCACCCGCCGTTCAACGAGCGCAATTGGGGGCACGACGAGCTGGCCTACGACCCCCGCTGGGAGTACGGCTTCCCGGCCCGTACGGAGTCCGAGCTGGCGTGGGTGCAGCACGCCCTGGCCCGCCTGCGGCCCGGCGGCACCGCCGTCCTGCTGATGCCCCCGGCCGCCGCCTCCCGCCGTTCGGGACGCCGCATCCGGGCCGACCTGCTGCGCCGGGGCGCCCTGCGCGCCGTCGTCGCGCTGCCCGCGGGGGCGGCCCCGCCGTACGGGGTGCCGCTGCACCTGTGGGTACTGCGCAAGCCGGACGCGGGGCCGGGCGGTGGCGCCGGTGCTGGTGCCGGTGCCGGTGCCGGTGCCGGTGCGCGGACCGCGCCGGAACTCCTCGTCGTGGACACCGCCGACCTGTCCGAGGCCGGGCGCGACAAGCTCGACTGGGCGGCCCTGCACACCGCCGTCCTCACCACCTGGCAGACCTTCGACCGCGACGGCACGGTCGAGGAACGCCCCGGCGTCAGCCGTGCCGTGCCCGTCATCGAGCTCCTCGACGACGACGTCGACCTGGCCCCCGCCCGGCACCTGCCGCCCCCGGCCGCCGGCGGCGGTGCGGCCGAGCTGGCGTCCGTACGGGAAAGGCTGGCGGACACGCTGCGGCTGACGGTGGAGCTCAACCCGCACACCGGCACCGGTGCGTCCGCGCCGCCCGTGCACTGGCCCGTCACCACCGTCGGCGAACTGGCCCGTGCGGGCGCGCTGGTGCTCCGTACCGGATCGACGGGCGGCGGCGGACCGGACGGCGCACCCGTGCTCACCGAGCAGGACGTACTGTCCGGAAGCGCCGCGTCCGGGACCTCTGCGGAGGGCGGCGACGAGGACGCCGTGCGCACCGCGCCCGGCGACGTCGTCGTGCCGGTCCTGGGCGGCGGATCGATCGCCCGCGTCGTCGACGAGCGCGGCGCGGGGGCCGTCCTGGGGCGCAACCTGCACCTGCTGCGGCCCGACCCGGCGACCGTCGACCCGTGGTTCCTCGCCGGATTCCTGCGCGGCACCGCCAACAACCGGCAGGCCAGCAGCTACGCCTCCACCGCCGCCCGGCTCGACGTGCGCCGCCTCCAGCTGCCCCGGCTGCCGCTCGCCGACCAGCGGCGCTACGGCGAACGCTTCCGCGCGCTGGCCGCGTTCGAGGACGCGCTGCGGGAGGCGGGGCGGCTGGGGGAGCGGCTGGTGCAGGGGCTGTACGACGGGCTGGCGGACGGGACGGTGCCGCCGGAGTAGGCGGGGGCCAGGCGGAGGTCCGTGGACGTGCGGCAGCCGGGGAAGCGGGTGGACGTGCGGCGGCCGGGGAAGCGGGTGGACGTGCGGCGGCCGGGGAAGCCGCCGGAATAGTGGTCCGATCCGTACAACCCTGGGGCCCTTGTCGGAGTCGCTGTATACGCTCGTCGTACGTCCCCCGGCACGTTCCGCCACGTGCTGCCGTCACCCCAGGAGCAGCCATGCACGGCCCCGGCCTCACGCCGCCGCGCAGCCAGCCCACGCCCGCCGGGCTGATCGTGCTCCGGGTGGTGTTCACGGTGCTCGCGCTGTGCACCTGCGGGCTGCTGTCCTGGACGGCGGCCCTGCGCATCGCCGTCCTGCGCAAACGGACCTCGGACTGGCTGATCTTCGCGGCATTGCTCGTCGTCGTGGTCACCACGGTGATCGTCATGGCGGCGTTCGGCGCGCCGCCGTCGAAGAACCCGGACGTGCCGACCGACGCCAACGCCGTCGACTACGTGTGCCTGGCGGTCCTGTTCGCCATGTCGATCGGGGCGGCGACGCACTTCCTGATCGCGGACATCCAGCACGTCCAGCACGTACGGCAGGCGCAGGGCCCGGCGCTGCCGTACGGGGCGGGCGGGCCGACCGTTCCGTACGGATATCCGCATCAGCAGCGGACGGTGACGTCTGCGCCGTCGTACGGGTATCCGCCGGTGCAGCAGCAACAACCCCCACAGCCCTATCAGCCTCAGCAGCCGCCGCAGTCGTACCAGCCTCCCGTGCAGCCGCAGCCCCGGATCAATCAAGTGCGCGCCGAGCTGGACGAGTTGAGCGAGCTGCTCCGCAAGGAGCCGAAGGACGGCCGCGGCGACGGTCGCGGCGACGGCCGTGGTGACGGCGGGCAGCGCCGGTGAACGGCCGGGTCATCGCGGGCCGTTACGAGCTCTCCACCCTCATCGGCCAGGGCGGCATGGGCCAGGTCTGGACGGCGTACGACCAGCGCCTCGACCGCCGTGTCGCCGTCAAGCTGATGCGCCCCGACCGGCTGCACGCCGCCACCGAGGCCGAGGACCTGCGCCGCCGCTTCGTCCGCGAGTGCCGGGTCACCGCCCAGGTCGACCACCCCGGCCTGGTCACCGTGCACGACGCGGGCAGCGACACCGACGACCTCTACCTCGTCATGCAGTACGTCGAGGGCGCCGACCTCGCCGACCACTTCGCCGAGCACGACGACCCGTACCCCTGGCAGTGGACCGTCTCGATCGCCGCCCAGCTGTGCGCGGTGCTCGCCGCCGTGCACGCGGTGCCGATCGTGCACCGCGACCTCAAGCCGCGCAACGTCATGGTCAAGCCCGACGGGACCCTCACCGTTCTCGACCTCGGCGTCGCCTCCGTACTCGACACGGACACCACGCGCCTCACCCACACCGGCACCCCCATCGGCACGCCCGCGTACATGGCCCCCGAGCAGGCGATGGGCGGTGCGGTCGGCCCGTACACGGACCTGTACGCGCTGGGGGTGCTGCTGCACGAGCTGCTGACAGGGGACGTCCCCTTCGCCGGGACGACCGCGCTGGGCATCCTGCACCGGCACCTGTACGAACCGCCGCTGCCGGTGCGCCGGACGCGGCCCGAGATCCCCGAACCGCTCGAAGCCCTCGTCCTGCACCTGCTGGCCAAGGAACCGCAGCACCGGCCAGGATCCGTGCAGGAGGTGTACGAGCGGCTGGTCCCGCTCCTGCCCGCGCGGGGGCTGCCCGCCGGGCCGCTCGACCCCACCCGCCCGTTCCTGCGCCCGCACGCGCCATGGCCGGACCGGGCGGCCACCGCGCCTTCGGCACCCGTGCCGCCGCCCCCTTCCTCGCCCCCGTCCAGGCCGGACGTGGCGGCGGCCGTCGACGAGGTCAAGCAGCTCCTCGGCGAGGGCCGCATCACCCAGGCCGTCGACCTCCTCGGCATCATCCTCCCGGCGGCGGCCGTCGAGCACGGCGAACGCTCACCGGTCGTGCGCATCCTGCGCAAGCAGTACGCGGCGACGCTCCTGGACGACGGCCAGTACCGGCGCGCCCTGCCGGAGCTGCGCCGCCTCGCGGAGGAACGGGCGGCGGAGTCGGGCCCGGCGGACCCGCAGGCCCTCCAGTTCCGTTACGACGCGGCGCAGTGCCTGGAGCAGTTGGGCGAGCCCGCCGCCGCGCTGGCCGAATACCGGGCCCTGCTCCCGTACCACGAGAACGGGTACGTCTCGGGCGGCGATCCGTCCCGGGCCTTCGAACTGCGCCACCGGGTCGCCCAGTTGCTGCTCGCGACGGGGGGTCACGGGGAGGCGGTCCGCCAGCTCCAGTCCCTCCTCTACGACGCCGAACGCGCCTACGGTCCGTACCACCCCCTGGTGACGGAGGCCCGCCGTTCCCTGGACCGCCACCACCAGCTCGGCCCCCCGCGCTGACGCACTCCCCACCCTGCCGTCCCCCCTCGGCCCGGGACCCCGTACACGTGACGCCCCCCTCGGCCCGGGACCCCGTACACGTGACGCCCCCCTCGGCCCGGGACCCCGTACACGTGACGTCCCCGTCACCTCCTCTTCGCCCCGCCGACTCCCCACCGCCACGCCCCACACGTCCGCACCCCCTACCGTCCCCGCCATGCCCCTGCTGACCCACCCCCTCGCCCGCCGCGCCCTCCGCCCCCTCGCGGCCCTCGTCGACCAGCGCGTCCGCAGCCAGACCCGCGCCACCCGTACCGAAATCGGCGCCCTCCGCACGGAGTTGGACGCCCTCAAGAAGCAGAGCACCGCCGTCGGCATGCTCCTCGACCGCACCGGTCGCGGCGCCCACCGGATGCCCTCCGAGGGGCAGATCAGCACGCTCGTCGCCCAGGTCGCCGAGGTCAGCGGCAGCAGCCACGCTCGACGGGCCGTCACCTCCGCGTTCCGTACCGTCGTCGCCCTGGAGGCCCTCGGCGTCGGCCGCATGGCGGGCGGCACCTCCAACGTCTGCGGGAAGCTCGCCACCATCCCCCTGCTGGCCCCGCCCGCCAGCCCCGACGTACTCGAAATCGGCACCCTGTACGGCCTGTTCGCGACGTCCCTCACCCGCATGCTGCACCGCGAGGGCATCGAGGCCCGCCTCACCATCGTCGACCCGCTGATCGGCTCCCAGCTCCAGCCGGACGCCGCCCGCGAGGCCGCCGACCCGACGGGCACCCCGGTCCGCGAGGACGTCGTCCGGGCGAACCTGGCCCTCGCCTCCGCCCCCGCCAACAGCAACTACCGCATCCAGAAGGGGTTCTCGCAGGACGCGGACGTACGGAAGGCCGTCTCCGACCGGCGCTACGGCGTCGTGGTCGTCGACGGCGACCACTCCCGCGAGGGCGTCCTCGCGGACCTCCAGTGGGTCGAGGAGATCGTCGCCGACGGCGGCGTCGTCGTCCTCGACGACTACGGCGACACCGCCTGGCCGGGCGTCGGCGAAGCCCTGGACGAGCACCTGGCGAGCGGCGGCTCCCGCCTCGAACTCCTCGGCAGGGTCGCCACCTCGGCCTTCCTGCGGGCCCGCCCCGCCGTCTCGCGGTGAGCCCCCAGCTCCTCCAGGTCCTCCGCTTCGCCCTGGTGGGCGGGGTCAACACCGCGACCTTCTACGGCTGTTACCTCGCCCTGCACGGCTGGCTGCCGTACTACCCCGCCTACGTGCTGGCGTTCCTGCTGAGCATGGTGGGGTCCTTCTTCCTGAACACCTACTTCACCTACCGCACCCGCCCCACCTGGCGGAAGTTCCTGCTCTTCCCCCTGACGAACCTCACGAACTTCACGGTGACCTCGGTGGGGGTCTTCGTCCTGGTGGAGTGGTGGGGAGTGGACGAGCGCATCGCCCCCCTGGCGGCGGCGGTGGCCGCGATCCCGGTGACCTACCTGCTCTCGCGGAGAATCCTCCTGGCGGGGGACGGCCCGGGAGCGAAGGACGGCCCGGGAGCGAAGGACGCTCCGGGAGCGAAGGACGCACCCGAGCCCGAGCCGGTACGGGCGACCCCGAACCGCATCCCCGGAACCTAACCGTTCCCCGCCCCTAGCTCCCCGACCCCGCCACCCCCCTCGCCCCCTTGGACGGCGGAGCCTCCGCCCAGCCCCCTTGGGCGGCGCCACCTCGCCCAGCCCCCTTGGGCGGCGGGGCCGCCCCCCGGGGGCGGAACGGGCGGGCAAGGGGGCGGCCCCCTCCGCTCCGGGCCCACCCCGGAGCACCCCCGCCCAGCCCCGCCACCGCCCCACCTCACCTCCTAGGCAAACGCACGGGCAGAGGCCGAAACCGCCCCCGCCCCCTCCGAAAGCGACGCATCCGCACCCCGCCGCCGCACCCACACAGCCACCCCCACCCCCACGAGCACGCCCCCCGCACCCGCCCCCACCACCAGCCCCGCCCGCAGCCCCGGCGGCCGGAACGTGCAGTTCACCTCCCGCGCACCGGGCGCCAGGGGCACGGCCAGCATCCCCAAGTAGGCGTCGGCGGGCGTACGTTCGCCCCCGTCCACCGCGCACCCCCACCCGGCGATCCTCGGCACGGCCACCACCGCGACCCGCCCGGCCGCACCCACCCCGGCCGCACCCACCCCGCCCGCCCCGACGCCGCTCACATCCACCCGTATCGACCCGTCCCCGAACTCCGCAGCCCCAGCTCCCGCACCCCGCAGGGCCTCCACCGCCGCCGTCAGCCGGTCCTCGCGCAAGCACGCCACCTCGGCCCCCCGCGCCCCCCGCCCCCTCAGTTCCACCCGTACCCTGCCGTTCGCGGGGGCCACCCCCACCTGCTGCATCGCCGCCCGCACCCGCCCCCGCTTCGACTCGAAGCCGACGTCCGGTCCGGCGGAGGCGGAGGCGGAAGCAGAGGCGGAGTCGGCGAGGGAGAGGCGGGCCGTCCCGTTCAGCCCGGGAGCCCAGACGTACACGGGAGCCCCGGGCGTGCACGTTCCGGACGTCGCCCGGACCCCGGCCCCCACGACAGGCCCCCGCGCTCCCGGGCCCACCACCCTGACCCCGGCCCCGGCGGGAGGCTGTTCCCGCACCTCGGGCAGCCGCTCGTAGACCTCCGCCCCCACCAGCAACTCCTGGTTGGAGAAGGCCGACCGCCCGTACCCCACCCCCTCCGGCAGGGAGCCCCGCACCGTCACCAGCGGCGCCGCCTCCCTCCGCACCACCTGGAAGGCGGTGTCCGCGCCCTTCCGGTACGTCGACCGCAGCCGCGCCCCCACCCCCCACACCGCGTCCGTCACCGGGTTGTCGAGGCTGTGCGGGGCGCGCCCGCTGCCGCTCCAGCCGTCGCCCAGCGCGGACAGGGTCCTGGTCAGGGCGGCCGAGGTGAGGCTGCTGTAGTACGAGGCCCCCTGCCCGCCCACCACCATCGCGTCGTTGTGCACGGTCTGCATCCGGCCCGGTTCCGTACGGTACGAGGGCCAGCCGTCGACCCCCGCGATCGTCGCGCTCTGCGCCACCTGCCGGGGCCCGTACGGCGCGTGGTCGTCCTGCGCCGCCACCCTCCGCTTCGCCGCCCACGCCGTCGTCAGCGCCGACTGCCCCACCGTGCAGCCGATGAGCAGGACCGCGGCAGCCACCACGTACGTCCTTCGTCCCCTTCCGCTCCCCGCCCGCCCCAACAGCACCAGCGCACCCACCACCCCCACCAGACCGGCCCCCAGCCCCACCCACGCCCACCGCCCGGTGAACGCACTCCCCAGCCCGACCACCCCCACCACAAGCACGGACCCCACGCCCCCCACCAGCGCCTGCCGCCCCAGAGCCCCCTTCCCGACCGCCACCCACGCGGCCATCACCAGCACCCCGGACAGGACGAACGTCTGCCGGTACGGGCTCCCGTTCGGCTCCGCGAACGCGTGCCACGCCAGGTGCGTCGGCCCCCACTGCATCGACACCAGCACCGCCACCGCCAGCACCGTCCACCCCACCCGGACCCGCACCGCCAGCCCCCGGTGGAAGGGCAGCGCGCAGGCCAGCACCAGCACCGCCGAACTCACGTACATCGCGGGGGACCTGAAGGAGTACGTCGCCGGAAGCAACCGCCCCACCACATCCGCCCACCCCGCCGACTGGAACGTCAGGCCCATCCCCGGATACGCGAGCTTCGTCCCCGCGAACACCGTCAGCAGCACCGGTGCCGACAGGCCGATCCCCAGCGCCACCACCGCGCACGCCTTACCCGCCACCCGCAGCCGGGCCCGCCCGTCGCCCTTGTCCATCAACAGCCGGGCCACCAGCACCAGTCCGGCCCCCAGCGTCGCCATGTACGCCGTGTAGAAGTTCGCCACCCACACCACCGCGACCAGCACCGTGCCGCCGAAGAACCACGCCACCGGCCGCCGCCCCGCCCGTATCGCCTCGCCCACCCCGCACAGCAGCGGGAACGCGATCAGCCCGTCCAGCCACATCGGGTTGTACGACGCCTCGATCACCGACCACCCGCACAGCGCGTACGCCGCCCCCAGCGTCCCCGCCAGCCACCACCGGCCCGCCGGCCGCAGCCGCAACAGCAGCCACGCCATCACCGCCGCCGCCGTCGCGATCCGCAGCACGGACGTCACGTACACCGCGAGGTCGATCTCCTCGCGCGGGAAGAGCGCGACGAGGAAGGAGAACGGGCTCGACAGGTACGTCCCCACGTCCGGCAGGAAGCTGGAGCCGTACCCCGACTGCCAGTTGATCAGCCAGCCGCCGTCCGCGCGCCCGTGCAGCACGTCCCACAGATGTGCGTGGAAGGGGACGAACTGCGTTCCCAGGTCGTTCACGTTCCGGTTCATCGCCCCGAACGGCTGGCTGCCCGCCAGCGCCGATCCCAGGCAGTGCGCGAACGCGGCGACGGCCGCGGCGAGCAGCGCGGACGCCGGGACGGGACGGAAACGAGGACGCGCGGGCCAGGGCCGATTCAGCATGGAACCGACCGTAAACACGCTCCGGGTCCTTTCACCACCACCCCGCGATGCCGTTAACCGAACCGCCCTTTCCCCGTCATCCGACTCCTCAGAGAACGTCATCTCCCCGCGCTCCCATGGCACATGCTCATCTCCCTCGTCGTGCCCTGTTTCAACGAGGCGGAGGTCGTGCGCCGATTCCACGCGCACGTGTCCCGGGAAATCGCCTCGTTCGCGCCCACCCTTCCCATCGAGAGGCTGTCGACGTTCGAGGAATTCGAGAACTCCTCGAAGACTTCGCAGTCCGAGCTGTCATTCGAATTCGTGTACGTCGACGACGGCAGCAGCGATTCCACGCTCACGCACCTGCGGGCTCTCGCCGCCGACGACCCCCGCGTCCGGTACGTCTCCTTCAGCCGCAACTTCGGCAAGGAGTCCGCCATGCTCGCCGGACTGCGGCACGCCACCGGCGACGCCGTCGTCATCATGGACGCCGACCTCCAGCACCCGCCCGAGCTCATCGCCCGCATGATCACCCTGTACGCCCAGGGGAACGACCAGGTCATCGCCCGCCGCACCCGCACCGGCGACCGCGTCACCCGCACCCTGACCGCACGCGCCTACTACCGCCTCGTGAACCGCCTCGTCGACGTCGAACTCGTCGACGGCGTCGGCGACTTCCGGCTGCTGTCCCGCCGGGCCGTCGACGCGGTGCTCAGCCTCACCGAGTACAACCGCTTCTCGAAAGGCATCTTCGCCTGGATCGGCTACCCCACCGAAACCTTCTCCTACGAGAACACGACCCGCGAACAGGGCAGTTCGAGCTGGACTTTCGGAAAACTCCTCAACTACGGCCTCGACGGCGTCATTTCCTTCAACAACAAACCCCTCCGCGCCGCCCTCTACCTCGGACTCCTCCTCCTCGCCGTCGCCATGGCGTACACCGCGTGGATCGTCGGTGACGCACTCGTCAACGGAGTGGAAACTCCCGGATACGTCACCCTCCTCGTCGCGGTCACCGCGCTCTCCGGAGTGCAGATGGTCCTGATCGGCGTCATCGGCGAATACGTCGGCCGCATCTATTACGAAGCGAAGCGCCGCCCGCACTTCCTCGTCGGCGAATCGAACACCGCTCCGGACCCCCGCCCCGGCGTCCCGGCCGCCGCCGCATCCCCCCTCGCCCACGACTCGTTGGTCGAACCAGTGGCCCGGACCACTCCGGCTGCCTGAGGGCCTGTCCGGCGGATCCTGCCGCGTTCGCGTGCCCTGGCACGCACATCTGCGGCGTTGTCGTCAGTCGCCATGGCTCCGCCATGTCTCCCTCCTCCGCCTTGCAGCTGCACGCACCAGGCCCCGCTCAGCAGTAGCGAGAAGCCCAAGCCATTCCCCTACAGCCTGATCCGCCGAACAGGCCCTAACATCAACAACCGCAAGGCTGTTGTGCAACGCCGCACGATCACCGCCCCCGGGAGGCACCCTTTGCACCGCCGTACGCGCACTCGCTCCACGCTCATCGCCGCCGCAGGACTGCTCGCCGCAGGCCCTCTCCTCACCGCCTGCGGAAACCAGTCCCACCCGGGGGCCGCGGCCCTCGTCGGCGGCGAGCGCATCGAGGTCTCCGCCCTCCAGGGCCAGGCCAACGCCGTACGGGCCGCACAGGCGAAGACCCCCCAGGGCGAACAGGTCATCAGCGGCACCGGACACCTCACCCGCGCCGAACTCCAGATCATGCTCTTCCAGCGGGTGGTCGCGCGGGCGGCGGACGACGCGGGCATCACCGTCAGCCGCAAGGAGATCCAGCAGGCACGGGCCGCCGAGGCCGAGCAGAAGGGCGGCGAGGCCCGTCTGGAGTCGGACCGCCTCGGCCAGGGCCACGCCCCCGGCCAGATCGAGGACGCGATCCGCCGCGACATCCAGCTGACCAAGCTCGCCGCCCTGAACCAGGCGAACCTGGCGACCCCCGAGGGCATGCAGAAGGTCGGCGCGGTCCTGGGCAGGGCGTCCAAGGCCCTCAAGATCAGCGTCAACCCGCGCTTCGGCAAGTGGGACGACCAGCAGATCGCGCTGATCGCGCAGAAGACGCCGTGGATCACCCAGAAGACGAAGAACGAGGAAGCGAAGCAGGCCGAGCAGGCCGGAGCCCAGCAGGTTCCGTAACCGGCTCGGGGGCTTCCGCTCCCTGCCGGGTGCGGTTCCGTAACCGGCTCGGGGGCTTCTGCTCTCTGCCGGGTGCGGTTCCGTGACCGGGTCGGGGGCTTCTGCTCTCTGCCGGGTGCGGTCCCCTAACCGCTGCGGGGGCTTCTGCTGCCGCCGGGTACCGTCGAACGGTGACCACAGAAGCCCCCCTCGCCCCCGGCCGCATCGTCCTGCTCACCGCAAGCCACCGGGTCGCCCCCGGCCTGCTGTCCTGGCCCGCGTGGCAGACGCTGCGCGCGGCGGACCGGGTGCTGTGCGCCGACGCCGACCACCCGCAGCTGCCGTACCTGCGCGAGGCGGGGGTCGTCGTCGAACAGTTCGTCCCGTCCGCCGACGAACTGGTCGCGTACTGCGCCGACGGCGGCCGCACCGCCGTCGTCCTCACCTCCGGCGAGGGCGACGCCCGCCTCACCGACGGGCTCGCCCGGCTCGCGGGCTCGAACCGCGTCCAGATGCCCGACCTCGAACTCCTCCCCGGCTCCTACGACCTCCCCGGCGCCCGCCTCCTCGACCTGGTCCAGGTCATGGACCGCATCCGCCGCGCCTGCCCGTGGTCCTCGCAGCAGACCCACGAGGGCCTCGCCAAGTACGGCATCGAGGAGGCGTACGAACTCGTCGAGGCGATCGAGGCGGGCGACCGCACGGAACTCCGCGAGGAACTCGGCGACGTACTCCTCCAAGTCGTCTTCCACGCGCGCATCGCCGAGGACGCCACCGGAGAGGACGACGACGAACCCTTCTCCATCGACGACGTCGCCGCCACCCTCATCGACAAGCTCATCCACCGCCACCCGCACGTCTTCGGCGACGAGACCGCCGAGACCCCGGCCGACGTGAAGGCCACCTGGCTGCGCACCAAGGCCGTCGAGAAGCAGCGCTCCTCGGTGACGGAGGGCATCCCCCTTGCCCAGCCCGCCCTCGCCCTCGCCGCCAAACTCGCCTCCCGGGTGCGTTCCGGGGGCCTCGACGTCCCCCTCCCGCCGGACGACGGCGGCCTCGGCCACCAACTCCTCACGCTGGCCGCACGCGCGGAGGCCGAAGGGACGGACCCCGAAACCGCGCTGCGGGCGGCTGCCCGTGCGTACCGCGACGCGATCGTCGCCGTCGAAGAGGCGGGCGGGTTCAGCGAAGCGTGAAGCGTGTTCAGCGAGGCGTGAAGGTGACCGGCAGTGTGCGGAGGCCGCGCATGATCAGTCCACCGCGCCAGCGCAGTTCCTCGGGGGGTACCGCCAGTTCCAGGTCCGGCAGCCGACGTAGCAGCGTGGCGAGTGCGGTCTGCCCCTCCAGCCGGGCGAGGGGCGCACCCAGGCAGTAGTGGATGCCGTGGCCGTAGCCCAGGTGCGGGTTGTCCCTGCGGGAGAGGTCGAGGGTGTCCGGGGCGTCGAACTTCTCCGGGTCGCGATCGGCGGCGGCGAGCACGACGAGGACGGGATCACCGACGGCGATCGCGGCACCGCCGATTTCGAGAGGCTGCGTCGCGTACCGCCAGGTGGCCATCTCGACAGGGCCGTCGAAACGCAGAAGCTCCTCAACGCCTGTTTCCAGCAGCGCCGTTTCGCCACGGTCGAGGCTCTCCTGGAGGAGGCTCCTCTGCACGGGGTTTCTCATAAGAGCGAGCGCCCCATTGCCAATCAAATTCAAAGTTGTTTCAAAACCTGCAAAGAGCAACACGAAGCACATGGCCACTGCTTCGTCTTCGGTGAGGTGTTCGCCATGGTCACTGGCCCTGATCAAGCCGGAGATCAAGTCGTCTTCTGATCCGTCCGACCCGAGAGTTTCGCGTTTGCGGTGAATCAACTCGGCAAGGTAATTTCGAATCTTCTTCACCGACCGGGCGACGCCGCCTCGCGGGCCGCCGCCATGGCGAATCATCATTCCCGCCCAGTCGCGGAAATCTTCCTGGTCCTCGCGAGGTACGCCCAGGAGATCGCAGATTGCGTAAATGGGCAGCGGGAATGCGTATTCGTGAATGAGGTCGGCCTCACCCTTGGCCGCGAACTGATCCAGGAGTTCGTCGGCCAACTCCTGCACCCGGGGCGCGAACTCCGCGACCCGGCGCGGAGTGAACGCCTTGGAGACGAGGCGCCGGAGCCGGGTGTGGTCCGGGGGGTCGATGTTGAGCAGGTGCGTCATCAGATTGGCGCTGCGTTCGCCGGGGATACCGGTCTTGCTCTTGCCTGCTGCGCCCTCGGCATGGTGTACGGGGTTCTTGCTCAGTCGCTGATCGGCGAGCGCCTGCCGCGCATCGGAGTACCGGGTGACCAACCACGCCTCGACCCCGCTGGGCAGGGTGGTCCGGTGGACGGGGGAGTTTTCCCGCAACCAGGCGTACGAGGGATACGGGTCGGTGGCGAACTCCCAGGTGAAGAGTTCCGGCGTGGGGTGCGGCGTGTTCACGCCATGACGGTACCGGGCTCACTGACACGTGGCTTCGCCGGTACGACGGACGGAGCCCTTCTTTCCGCACCCCTGGGCATTCGGTGTCGAGTTCGATTGTGTCAGCGGTGTGCGATATGGCGAATCGCTTCTGCTCCTCGCACAGGGCGCTCTTTTTCATTCTCCCTGCTCCTGTACAGAGGCAGGGATACGCTCCCGAAAAACGGCACCGGCCCCACAGCGCTTGCAGCAGCGTGATGAGGCCGGAACCTTCCCGACGGTGAACCAACACCTCGGGGACGGAACAGTCCGGAAGGACTGAACATGCCCATTGTGGCACGCGCACGCCTTGGTGCCCCGGCGTCGAGCGAGACCATTCACGGCGGATACGTGGTCTACCGGAAGACGTATCGAAGCAGTGCCAAGAACCGCACCCGCCTCCAGGAGGACGGCACGCCCGTCCACGGCGCACCGGTCAAGATCGGCGTCCCACCCATCCTCGGCGCGGAGCGCGCCGGGCTTCTCTCGGAGGCACTCAAGAAGATCGGCTTTCAGAACGCACGGCTCAGTAACCGCGTCTATCCCCTCAGCGGGCGCATCAAAGGGGCTTGCGGTGATGTGTACACCGGGGCCGGCCGAGGTGCCGGTAGCCATGAGCGCGTGTACCGCTGCAAGGGAACCCTCAAGGGCGACGCCCCCTGCGGCGAGCCGAACTTCCATGCCGACGAGGTCGAGCAGGTCGTCCACGAGGAGTTGTGCGAGCTCATGACGGAGGAGGGAGCCGGTCTTCGGGCGCAGCCCGCGGAGCGGGACGACAGGCTCCCTGGCGACAAGGCCACGTACGAGCGACGCGTGGTCGAGTTCGGCGAGAAGGCCGCCGCGCAGGAAGATCTCATCAACAGGAAGGTGCCCGAGTACCTCAGGGCCGGTGTCGAACCCCTGATCCTCCAGGCAGCGGTGAAGCAGCTGCAGGGCGAACTGGAGGGTTTCCGCGAGCAGAAGAGTCATGCCGAGCACTAGCTGGAGACTTACGCGGCCCACGAGCGCCGGTCCCGCACCTTCGACGGCTTCGTCGGGAACGGAAGAGGAGGGCCTCGCCGCCATGTCGTTGGAGGAGCGCAAGGAGTTCTTCGACATGTTCGACATCGAGGTGCTCGTCGGCGTGAGGGAGAGGCAGCTCAAGCCCGGGGCCAAGTGTGAGGTCGCCGAATGGCACGGGGAGACCGGAACGCTGGTTCCCCCGGACCCGACGGACGCCGAGTGGCAGGCCGTGCTGGAAGTGCTGCGCCCGTACCTGTCGAAGAAGCACTTCACCAGCAAGTACGACATCCGTCAGCAGTTCTGCGGCATGCTGCACAGGCTCCGGTACGGCCTGGGCTGGAAAGACATGCCCCTCACCTGGGGAGTCGTCGACCCCATGCGTACACGTCAGTTGAAGTGGTGGCAGGCGGGGTTGTGGCCCGAGGTCATGAACACGCTGCAAGCGAGCACCCGGGGCGTTCCGGTACATCGGCGCCCGACGCTTCCTCCGCTCATCGTCACGGTGCGACGCCGCACCGGGGCGAGGGTGCTTGAAGTTGCCTGATGGGACGCTCCGTGCGCGGCCCGCAGGCGCGGCGGGGGGCGTGCGGACAGGGCCGGAGGGCAACAAATCTGACAGGCCATCAGCAATGTGACCTTTGCGTGATCTCCGCTGCATCGACTTGTGACGGGTGTTCGACTAGGGCTACGTTCACGGGCGACTCAGCTGTTTCGCCAGAAGCCGAGTCACCGTCAGCGAAAGGCAACCGCATGCGTTCCGGGAACGGTAAACACCGCCGCCCGCGTCAGGCTCCCGCAATCGTCGTCGCGGCAGGGGTCACCGGGTCCGCACTCGCGATTCCGCTCCTCGGTGCGACCAGCGCCGGTGCGGCCGAAGCAGGCACCTGGGACCGCGTCGCCGAGTGCGAGAGCGGCGGCATGTGGAGTGCCGACCTGGGCAACGGGTACTACGGCGGGCTCCAGTTCTCGCAGGAGAAGTGGGACCGGTACGGCGGCCGTGCGTACGCCCCGCGCGCCGACCTCGCCAGCCGTGCCCAGCAGATCGAGGTCGCCGAGAAGGCGTTCAAGGCCGAGGGCCCGCAGGCATGGCCGAGCTGTGCCGTCATATCCGGTCTGGCCCCGGGCGGCGGTTCCGGTTCCGGTTCCGCTTCGGGCCGGGGCGGGGTGGACGCCGCCGATCCCGGCTCGGACGCGGGCCTGGACGCGGGCGTCGATTCCCGTACGCCTCCCCAGCCCGGGTCGGGTTCCGTGAAGCCGGACGACCCCGACGTGCGGCCCACGCACGAGACCCCGGGCACCGATTCCGCCACGGACCCGAGCACGGCTCCCACCGAGGACCCGAGCACCGCTCCCACGACGGACCCGAGCACCGGTCCGGACGCGACCCCGAGCGCCGGTCAGAGTTCCGGTCCGGGAGCCGGCCCGAGCACGACGCCGAGCACCGGCCCGAGTGCGACGCCGAGCACCGGCCCGAGTACGACCCCCAGCACCGGCCCGAGTGCGACCCCGGACGCCGGAGCGGGCACCCCCTCCAACGGTCCGTGGGCCTTCCCCGGCGGCCCCTACGCCGCCCCGTGGGCCATCGCCGCCCCCAGCGGGCCCGCCGTCGCCCCGTGGGCCCCCGTCGAGCCCGCCCCCGGCTCCAGCGTCTCGCCCAGCACCGGTCCGACCGGTGAGCGGCCCGCCCCGGGCGCCACCGATTCCGGTACGCACGCCACTCCCGACGCCACCGCGACTCCCGGCACCGGGACCCCGGACACTCCCGACGCCTCCGCCTCTTCCGGTCCGGCCACTTCCGGCGGCGGCAAGCACCGAGGCACTCCCGCCCCCGAGAACTCCCTTCCGGCACCGGGCGATTCGCCCGCGTCCGGCAGTGAGCGCGAGGCGGGCGACGCGGCCGACGAGGGCGACCGCGAGGGCGGCAGGCACGCCTCGCGGGACGGCGGCGGCAAGGGCGAGGACAAGGGCGCGAGCGAGGGCCGAGGCACGGTCGAGGCGCCCGAGTCCGGCACGTACACCGTGCGGCCCGGTGACAGCCTCTGGCACATCGCGGACGAGACGAAGGTCCCCGGCGGCTGGTCCGCCCTCTACGAGGCGAACAGGGACTCCCTCGGCACCGATCCGGACCTCATCAAGCCTGGTCAGCACCTGGAGCTGAAGGACGGTCAGGTCGCCGAGAAGGCGGAGAAGGCCGAAAAGTAGGGGCAGTTAAGGGGGTTATGTCCACTTCTGCGCAAGTGAGACATGAGTCTCTTCGCTCCAACTGGCGTGTCCTCCCTGTGATCTCCCCCTGCGCCCCCTCTGACCTGCGTAAACAGGAGTGATGAGGGGGCAAGTAGGGGGCGGATGTCCCTGATGTGCCTCTTTGAACATCGGGGACTCCTGTGATTACGGTCGTCCTCGCTCGCCACCGGTGAGCACCGGAGCCCGCACGCCGAATCCTGCCGGCGGGCCTCGGCAGCAGTCGTCGCGAAAGCGCCGTAGGCAGGAGCGGGGGACCCAAGGTAAGTGCCGGGCCCGGACGTTGAGAGACGTGCGAGAACGGCTTGGGGTGAAGCCGCCGAAACGGAAGGCCGCAGCAGTGCGGCGGATCCGGACCGGTGGCCGGGCGAACTCACAGCCCGAACCCGACAGCTCACCTCGAAGGCGTCGGTGAGGGAATATCCATGTCGCTTTTCAGCAGCAAGGGCAAGCACCGCCGTCCGTCCAAGGCCACCCGTGTCGCCACCCTGGCGAGCGTCACCGGTGTCGCGGTCGCCGCTCCGCTGATCGGGGCCACCTCGGCCTCCGCCGCCTCCGTCGACACCTGGGACGCCGTCGCCCAGTGCGAGTCCGGCGGTAACTGGTCCATCAACACGGGCAACGGCTACTACGGCGGCCTCCAGTTCACGAACTCCTCGTGGGCCGCCGCCGGTGGCACCCAGTACGCCCCGCGTGCCGACCAGGCCACCAAGGGCCAGCAGATAGCCACCGCCGAGCGCCTGCTCAAGATCCAGGGCCCCGGCGCCTGGGCCTGTGCCGGTGCGGGCAACCTGAGCAACGACGGCGTGGACCCGGGCGTCAGCACCGGTTCCGGTTCGGGCTCGCAGAAGTCCGCCCCGAAGGCTCCGAAGGCCCAGAAGACCGAGAAGAAGCGCCAGGCCCCGGCCGCGTCCCGCAGCGAGACCCGCTCGGTGCCCAAGGTCGAGTCCAAGGCCGGCGGCCCGATCAAGAAGGGCGACGGCGAGTACCAGGTCAAGGCCGGCGACACCCTCTCGATGATCGCCGCGTCCCACCACGTCAAGGGCGGCTGGCAGCACATCGCGGACCTGAATGAGGACGTCGTCTCCGACGCCGACCTCATCTTCCCGGGTCAGCAGCTCCACCTTCGCTGACCCAGCGGGGACCGACGGCCCACCCCCGTCCGTCCCCGCCCCGCGGGAACCCCGGCGGCCCACCCCCGCCCGGTTCCCGCACCGCGGAGGCGGCGGCTCACCCCCGCCGCCTCCGCACCCCGGCCCCGGCCGGGCGCGACTTCCCCCCGAACGCGCCCGGCCGGGGTCTTCTCCGTAACAAGGGCGTACGGCAGGGCTCACCCGTGCGCGACCGCACTCAGGCGTGCATACGGGCCGTACTCGGGGATGAACAGATCCGTAACGCACGGTGATGCCGACAGGGCCCTTCGTCCTGTATTACAGGCATTCGGGCATCTTTTCGTCCCAGCGTGCGGTCGATCGGCTGGCTGTTGCCCCGGAGCCGGTTAGGCTCTTGACGCAAGGCCGAAAGCGACCCTGCGCCGTGTGCCCCTTCAGGGGCCCGCCCCTTTGCGTCACATCCCATAAGGAGATGCTCGTGCCGTCCATCGACGTCGTCGTAGCCCGGGAAATCCTGGACTCCCGAGGCAACCCCACGGTCGAGGTCGAGGTCGGCCTCGACGACGGCAGCACGGGTCGTGCTGCTGTTCCGTCCGGTGCCTCCACCGGTGCCTTCGAAGCCATCGAGCTTCGTGACGGTGACCCCAACCGCTACATGGGCAAGGGTGTCGAGAAGGCCGTCCTCGCCGTCATCGAGCAGATCGGCCCGGAGCTCGTCGGCTACGACGCGACCGAGCAGCGCCTGATCGACCAGGCGATGTTCGACCTCGACGCCACCGAGAACAAGGGCTCGCTCGGCGCCAACGCCATCCTGGGCGTCTCCCTCGCCGTCGCGCACGCCGCCTCCGAGGCCAGCGACCTGCCGCTGTTCCGCTACCTCGGCGGTCCGAACGCGCACCTGCTGCCCGTCCCGATGATGAACATCCTCAACGGTGGGTCGCACGCCGACTCCAACGTCGACATCCAGGAGTTCATGATCGCCCCGATCGGCGCGGAGTCCTTCTCCGAGGCCCTCCGCTGGGGCGCCGAGGTCTACCACACCCTCAAGAAGGTGCTGAAGACCAAGGGCCTGTCCACCGGCCTGGGCGACGAGGGCGGCTTCGCCCCGAACCTGGAGTCCAACCGCGCCGCGCTCGACCTCATCGTCGAGGCCATCAAGCAGGCCGGTTACATCCCCGGCGAGCAGATCGCGCTCGCGCTCGACGTCGCCGCGTCCGAGTTCTACAAGGACGGCACGTACGAGTTCGAGGGCAAGTCCCGCTCGGCCGCCGAGATGACCGAGTACTACGAGGAGCTCGTCTCCGCGTACCCGATGGTCTCCATCGAGGACCCGCTGTACGAGGACGACTGGGCCGGCTGGAAGACCCTCACCGACCGTCTGGGCTCCAAGGTCCAGATCGTCGGCGACGACCTCTTCGTCACCAACCCGGAGCGTCTGGCCCGAGGCATCGAGGAGGGCTCCGCGAACGCCCTCCTGGTCAAGGTCAACCAGATCGGTTCGCTGACCGAGACCCTCGACGCCGTCGAGCTCGCCCAGCGCAACGGCTTCAAGTGCATGATGAGCCACCGTTCCGGCGAGACCGAGGACGTCACCATCGCCGACCTCGCCGTCGCCGTGAACTGCGGTCAGATCAAGACCGGCGCCCCGGCCCGCTCGGACCGCGTCGCCAAGTACAACCAGCTGCTGCGCATCGAGGAGATCCTCGACGACGCCGCGGTGTACGCCGGTCGCTCGGCGTTCCCCCGCTTCAAGGGCTAAGGGCTACTAGGGCCCCAGCTTCCGTACGTCCCCGTACCCGGTCCCGTACCGTGTGCGGGGACGTCGGCGCGTAACGGGGAGGACATCGGGATGGCCGGGAAGGGCTCGAAGGGCTCGAAGGGCAACCGCGACCGGTTCTCCACCACGACCAGGCTGCGCCTGCTCGGCGAGCAGACCGCAGCCCGCGTCTACCGTTCCCAGACCCGCCGCCAGGCCCGCCGCTCCCGGCTCACCGGCCGGGCCGCCCTGCTGGTGCTCGTGGTGTGCACGCTGGTGGTGGCTCTCGCGTATCCGATACGGAGCTACTTCTCGCAGGCCACCGAGATCGCCGACCAGGAGCAGGCCAGGAACGAGGCCGAGCGGCGCGTCGAGCAGCTCCGCGACGCCAAGGCACGCCTCCAGGACGACGCGTACATCGTGCGGCTCTCCCGCGAGCACCTGCACTACGTCAAGCCCGGCGAGACCGGCTTCACCATGTACGACCCGAAGGCGCCGGGCGCCGGGCAGCGTCCGGAGGGGGACGAGGCCGCCGACCGGCCCTGGTACTCCAACGTCTGGGGCGGCGTCGACGAAGCCGACCGCCGCGAACCGTAGACCCCGAGCAGACCCTCATCTGAACAGCCAGCACAGCCAGCACAGCCAGCACAGCCAGCGCAGACTGAACAGCCAGCACAGACCGACAGAAGGCACGCATGCAGACCCCGCCCCCGATCACGCCGCGCACCGAGCCCACCGACCGGGACATCGAGGCGTTCAAGCTCCAGCTGGGCCGCCCGCCGCGCGGACTGCGCGCGATCGCGCACCGGTGCCCCTGCGGCAACCCGGACGTGGTCGAGACGGCCCCGCGCCTGGAGGACGGCACGCCGTTCCCCACGCTCTACTACATGACCTGCCCCCGGGCCACGGGCGCCATCGGCACCCTGGAGGGCTCGGGCCTCATGAAGGAGATGCAGGCGCGCCTCGCCACCGACCCGGAGCTGGCCGACCAGTACCGGGCCGCGCATGAGGACTACCTCAAGCGGCGCGACGAGATCGAGGAGCTGGTGGGCTTCCCCAGCGCGGGCGGGATGCCCGACCGGGTGAAGTGTCTGCACGTGCTGGTCGGCCACTCGCTGGTCGCGGGCCCCGGCGTGAACCCCTTCGGTGACGAGGCCCTGGCCGTCCTCCCCGAGTGGTGGGCCAAGGGCCCCTGCGTGACCCCCTGCACCGACCAGGCCGAGGAGACCGCCCAGTGACCCGGGTCGCCGCCGTCGACTGCGGTACGAACTCCATCCGCCTGCTCGTCGCCGACGCGGACCCCGCCACGGGCGAGCTGGTCGACCTGGACCGCCGGATGACCATCGTCCGGCTCGGCCAGGGCGTGGACCGTACGGGACGACTCGCCCCCGAGGCCCTGGAGCGGACCTTCGCGGCCTGCCGCGAGTACGCGGAGATCATCAAGGCGCACGGCGCGGAGAAGATCCGCTTCGTCGCCACCTCCGCCTCCCGGGACGCCGAGAACCGCGCGGACTTCGTCTCCGGGGTCCTGGACATCCTGGGCGTCGAGCCCGAGGTGATCTCCGGCGACCAGGAGGCCGCGTTCTCCTTCACCGGGGCCACCAAGGAGCTGGCCGGACGCGCGGAGGACTATCTCGTCGTGGACATCGGCGGCGGCTCCACGGAGCTCGTGGTCGGGCGGGAGAGCGTCGAGGCGGCCCGCTCCGTCGACATCGGCTGCGTACGCCTGACCGAGCGGCACCAGCCCTCGTCGCCCGCCACGGCCGAGCAGGTCGCCGCGATCCGCGCGGACGTCTCGAAGGCCCTGGACCTGGCCGCCGAGACCGTTCCGCTCACCGGCGGGCCGCGCACGCTCGTCGGCCTCGCCGGATCGGTGACCACGATCGCGGCCATCGCGCTGGGTCTGGAGGAGTACGACTCCGAGGCGATCCACCACGCGCGCATCCCGTACGAGAAGGTCCGGGAGATCACTCGGTCGCTGATCGCCGCGACCCACGACGAGAAGGCCGCGATCCCCGCGATGCACCCCGGCCGGGTCGACGTCATCGTCTCCGGGGCCCTGATCCTGCTGGCCCTGATGGAGCGCGTCCAAGCCTCGGAAGTGGTGGTCTCGGAGCACGACATCCTGGACGGGATCGGCTGGAGCATCGCCTGATCCCGCAGGCTCGGACGGACTGACCCGACGGGTCGCCGGACGAACTTCGTGAAGTTCTTCACAAGGAAAAGGGGCCCGATGGGCCCCTTTTTCGCGTCGAAGGGCCGAAGGGGTGGGCCCTCGGACCCGAGTAGGCGCATAACGGACTGTTCCGGGCGCGTTACCGACGTATGAATCAGATAAGTGGTTCAGCGGTCGCCAGGTGCCATCGGGCCAGTTGGGAAGGGGTTTCCAACGACTCCCGGTGCCGGGTGGTTCCCCCTGTGGAGCATGACCTGGGTCACGTGGGCCGCGCAGTGTAGCAGAGGGTCCCGGAGAGCTTGTGAAGGGGCTCACGAGGGCACCCCTCCGAGGGGGTGGATACTCGATTCCATGAGCACCACGGAGCGTCCCAGGATCCTCGTAGTAGGCGGTGGGTACGTAGGCCTGTACGCGGCACAGCGCATTCTCAAGAAGATGCGTTATGCGGAAGCGACCGTCACGGTCGTCGACCCGCGCTCGTACATGACCTACCAGCCCTTCCTGCCCGAAGCCGCCGCCGGCAACATCTCGCCGAGGCACGTCGTCGTACCGCTGCGACGCGTCCTTCCCAAGGCCGAGGTGCTTACTGGTCGGGTCACCACCATCGATCAGGACCGCAAGGTCGCCACGATCTCCCCGCTGGTCGGCGAGACGTACGAGCTGCCCTTCGACTACCTGGTCGTCGCGCTCGGCGCGGTCTCCCGCACCTTCCCGATCCCCGGCCTCGCCGAGCAGGGCATCGGCATGAAGGGCGTCGAGGAGGCCATCGGCCTGCGCAACCACGTCATCGAGCAGCTCGACAAGGCCGACTCCACGCACGACGAAGAGGTCCGTCGCCGGGCGCTCACGTTCGTGTTCGTCGGCGGTGGCTTCGCGGGTGCGGAGACCATCGGCGAGGTCGAGGACATGGCCCGCGACGCCGCGAAGCAGTACAGCAACGTGTCGCGCGACGACATGCGCTTCGTGCTCGTCGACGCCGCCGACAAGATCCTTCCCGAGGTGGGCCCGGACCTGGGCCGCTGGGGCAAGGAGCACCTGGAGAGCCGGGGCATCGAGATTCACCTCTCGACGTCCATGGACTCCTGCGTCGACGGCCACGTCGTGCTGAAGAACGGGCTCGAGGTCGACTCCAACACCATCGTGTGGACCGCGGGCGTCAAGCCGAACCCGGCGCTGGCCCGTTACGGCCTGCCGCTCGGCCCGCGTGGTCACGTCGACACCCAGGCCACCCTCCAGGTGCAGGGCAGCGACTACATCTGGGCCGCGGGCGACAACGCCCAGGTCCCGGACCTGGTCGGCCGCAAGGCCGGCAACCCGAACGCCTGGTGCCCGCCGAACGCCCAGCACGCGCTGCGCCAGGCCAAGGTCCTCGGCGACAACGTGATCTCCGGCATGCGGGGCTTCCCGCAGAAGGAGTACGAGCACGCCAACAAGGGCGCCGTCGCGGGCCTCGGCCTGCACAAGGGCGTCGCGATGATCGTCATGGGCAAGATCAAGATCAAGCTCAAGGGCCGTCTCGCCTGGTACGCCCACCGCGGCTACCACGGCATGGCGATGCCGACGTTCAACCGCAAGATCCGCGTGCTGGCCGACTGGACGCTGGGGATGTTCCTCAAGCGCGAGGTCGTCTCGCTGGGCGCCATGGAGACTCCGCGCGAGGAGTTCTACGAGGCCGCCAAGCCCGCACCGGCTCCGGTCGACGCGGTGAAGATTCCGGCCGCCGCCGAGCCGAAGAAGGCCGAAGCGAAGGCTTCCTGACCTTCCGTCCGTAGTCCCGTCCCGAAGGGGCCGTCCGCCATCCGTGGTGCGGGCGGCCCCCTCGGCGTCTCCCGGGCACTGATTCCGGCCGATGTGAATGTAACGGCCATGTGTTTTGCACTTCCCTGACCCGAAACCGGGATGCGGCAGGCCGCCTCCGGTGTTATTCGAGTAGTACGTCGATGCCTGTACGTCACTTCGAATCGCCACGCAGCGGATCACAGCACCCGCATCACGCGTCACCACGGAGGTGTGCACCATGGCCGATGCCGCACTGCGGCTGACCAGACTCGCCGAGGAACTCCTCTCCGCCCCGCTCCCGGTCCGCATCCGCGCCTGGGACGGCAGCGAGGCGGGCCCGCCCGGCGCCCCCGTCCTCGCGATCCGGGACCGGAAAGCCCTGCGCCGCCTGCTCTGGAAGCCGGGCGAGCTGGGCCTGGCCCGCGCCTGGGTGGCCGGTGAGATCGACATCGACGGGGACCTGTACGAGGCCCTGGACCTGCTCGCCGAACTGATCTGGGAGCGCGAAGGCGACGTCAAGGACGCCGTCCACCCCCTCCGCGACCCCCGGCTGCGCGCCGCCGCCCGCACCCTGCTGAAGATCGGCGGGCCCCTCCCGCCGCCGCCCCCGCCGCCCGAGGAACTGCGCCGCCACACCGGACGGCTGCACACCAAGCGCCGGGACAAGGAATCCATCAGCCACCACTACGACGTCGGCAACGACTTCTACTCCCTGGTCCTCGGGCCGTCCATGGTCTACTCCTGCGCCTATTTCACCGACCCCGACGCCTCCCTCGAAGACGCCCAGCGCGACAAGCTCGACCTGATCGCCCGCAAGCTCGACCTGCGCGAGGGGCAGCGGCTGCTCGACGTCGGCTGCGGCTGGGGCTCCATGGCCCTCCACGCCGCCCGCCACTACGGCGTCCACGTCACCGGCGTCACCCTCTCCAGCGAACAGGCCGCCTTCGCGCGCAAGCGCATCGCCGAGGAGGGCCTCGCCGACCGCATCGAGATCCGGGTGCAGGACTACCGCGACGTCAGCGACGGCCCGTACGACGCGATCTCCTCGATCGGCATGGCCGAGCACGTGGGCGCCGTGCGGTACGGCGAGTACGCGGCGGACCTGTACGCCCTCCTCAAGCCCGGCGGGAGGCTGCTCAACCACCAGATCGGACGCCGCCCGCTCGCCCGCGAGGAGGCGTACCAGGTCGACGCCTTCATCGACTCGTACGTCTTCCCCGACGGCGAACTCGCGCCCGTCGGCAACACCGTCACCCTGCTGGAGGAGGCCGGGTTCGAGGTCCGCGACGTGGAGTCGATCCGCGAGCACTACGCCCTGACCCTGCGGCACTGGGTGGCCCGCCTGGAGAAGAACTGGGAGGCGGCCCTGAAGACGGTCACCCCCGGCCGGGCCCGGGTCTGGCGGCTCTACATGGCGGCCTCCGCGCTCTCCTTCGAGCACAACAAGATCGGCGTGAACCAGGTGCTGGCGGTGCGGCCCACCGCGTCGGGCGCCTCCGGGATGCCGCTGCGCGCCCGGGTGTGGGGTGCGGAGGCTGTGACCACCTGACGGAGAAACGCTGAACCCCCATTCCCCGGCGATACGTTGACTCTTTGCGGAACTCCGCGCCCCCAGCCCCTTCCGTGGCCCGGGGCGCGGAGTTCCGTCACGTGGCGGACCCGTGAGGACTCCGCCGCGTACGACACGTACATCAGGGGAGAGGGGCACCGACGTGCAGCACCGCAGGAGCACGCGGACCAAGAAGATCTGGATGTGGGGGACGGGCATCGGCGTGGCCGCCCTCGCGGTCCCGGCGGTTGCCTTCGCGGGCGCGGCTCCCGGGGCCGAGGCAGCCGTGCGGACGACCGCGACGTTCAACGACCCGGCGGGCGACACCGCCGCGCAGAGCCGCATCCGCGACCACGTGAAGGGCTTGATCGAGGGGGCGAAGGAGGGCTCCACCATCACCGCCGGGCTCTACTCCTTCACCGACACCCAGGTCTCGGGCGCCCTCGCGGACGCCAGGAAGCGCGGCGTGAACGTCAGGATCGTCATCGACAACGCCTCGACCGGCAAGGGCGGCCAGTACGACGCCCTCAAGACGGCGCTCGGCACGGACCAGTCCAAGGGCTCGTACGTGACCAACTGCGGCGCCAACCGGGGCTGCATCGGACAGCGCGAGCTGGTGGACGGCTCCGAGGACGGCTCGATCAACCACAACAAGTTCTGGCTGTTCTCCGAGACCGGCGGCACCAAGAACGTCGTCGTGCAGGCGTCGGCCAACATGACGAGCCTCCAGCGCACCGACCTGTTCAACAATGCGGTGACGATCGTCGACGCCGGTCTGTACGGCGTCTACCAGGACTACTTCGCCGACCTCGCGAAGCGCAGGATCGACAACGACTACTACAGGACGCCGTCGGCGGGCGCGTACAAGACGTACTTCTTCCCCCGCAAGGAAGCCGCGGGCAAGAAGTGGAACGCCGACGCCTCCACCGACACCGTCTCCCTCATCCTCGGCAACGTCGACTGCACGGCGGGCACCGAGGTGCGGGTCGCCGCCAACCTCTTCTCGCGCCGCGAGGTCGCCAGCAAGCTGGTGTCCATGGAGGCGGCGGGCTGCACGGTGCGCCTGGCGAACGACGGCGGCACGGCGATGAGCGACGACGTCCGGGGGATCCTCGCCGGGAAGATCGCGGACCGCGTCGAGTGCGCCGAGAAGCGCCCCGGCAAGGCGAACGTCGGCCTGCACTCCAAGTACGTCCTGGTCAACGGCACGTACGAGGGGAAGTCCGGCCGCAAGCTGGTCTTCACCGGCAGCCACAACTACAGCTACGCGGCGCTGCGCGCCAACGACGAGACCCTGCTGAAGATCGACGACGCGGGGCTGTACGACCAGTTCAAGGAGAACCACGCCACGATCATGAGCTACTGCAAGGGCTCGTGACGCGCGGACGAAAAGAGGCGGCCCCACCACGTCGTACGTGGTGGGGCCGCCCCGTGTCCCGTGCGTTCCCCGGGCTACTCGGCCTTGATGGCGGAGAGCATGTTCAGCTTCGCCGCGCTGCGGGCCGGCCACATGGCGGCCAGCACGCCGACCAGTCCGGCCAGCAGGAGGAAGATCCCGATCCGGTCCCAGGGCAGCTCCAGGGCGTAACCCGGGATCTTGGCCTTCACGGTCTCGCCGATCGCCCAGGCGATGAAGACGCCGAGCACCACGCCGACGACCGCGCCGAACAGCGAGATCACCACGGACTCCAGGCGGATCATCGTCTTGACCCGGCTGCGGTCCAGGCCGATCGCGCGCAGCATCCCGATCTCCTGCTGGCGCTCGAAGACCGACATGGCGAGGGTGTTGACGACGCCGAGGACGGAGATCACCAGGGCCATCGCGAGCAGGCCGTACATGATGTTCAGCATCAGGTTGATCTGGCCCGCGGTCTGGTTGCGCAGGTCCTCCTGGTTCAGCATGACCATGGCCGGGTTCTTGCCGGTGGCGTCGACCAGGGCCTGCTTGTTGGCGTCGGTGGCACCGCCGTCCATCTTCACGTACATGGCGTAGTACGTGGGCTCCTTGAAGTGCGGGGCGAGGAGCCGCGCGTCCATGACGGAATCGGCGAGGAAGTCGTTGTCCTCGTAGACCGCGCCGACCTTCAGGGTCGCCTTCTTGCCGTCCTCGTACTTCACCGGGACCTGCTGCCCGAGCCGGTAGCCGTGCTTGTCCCGGTAGGTCTTGCTGACCGCGATCTGTCCCTGGGCGACGGCGTCCTTCGAGCCCTCCAGCACCGTGAAGGCGAACACCGGGCCGAGGGCCGAGGGGGTGACGCCGTCGGTGACCAGGAAGTCGCCGTTGCCGGTCTCCAGGCCGCCGGACAGCCGGGCCGAGGCGACGCTGACGCCGGGCGCCTTGGCGAGCGCGTCGATCGTGGACCGGTCGATCTGCGACTGGTTGGCCATCTGGACCGTGTAGTCGGCCTTGACCTGCTCGGTGGTGGCGCGGTCGATGGCCGAGCCCATGGTGACGGCGAGCACGGTCAGGCCGGTGACCAGGGTCAGTCCGATGGCCAGGGCGGAGGCGGTGGCGCCGGTGCGGCGCGGGTTGCGGACCGAGTTGAGACCGGCGAGCTTGCCGGAGACCGTGAAGACGCGGTTCAGCAGCGGCTGTACGAGGCCGATGACCGGCCGCGAGAGCAGCGGGATCAGCACGATCATGCCGAGCAGGATCAGGAACGCGCCGCCGCCGATGACCAGCCGGCCGTTCTCGCCGCCGAGCGCCACCCCGCCGACGACCAGGGCCGCGCCGCCGATCGCGATGATCGCGCCGATGACGTTCCGTACGACGAGGGACTTGACGTCCGGGGTGGCGTGCACGCTGTTCATCGCGGCGACCGGCGGGATGCGCGCCGCACGGCGGCCCGGCAGCCAGGCGGCCAGCATCGTGATGAGCACGCCGACGGCGAACGCGGCGATCACCGGGGCGGCCCCGACGACCAGGTCACCGGCGGGCATCTGGGCGTCCATCGAGTCCAGCAGCGGGCCCATGCCGGAAGCCATGGCCACACCCAGCAGGAATCCGGCGACCGAGGCGAACAGTCCCACGATCGCGGCCTCGGCCAGCACCGAGCGGGTGATCTGCTTGCGGGACGCGCCCACCGCGCGCATCAGCGCGAGTTCCTTGGTGCGCTGGGCGACCAGCATGGTGAAGGTGTTGGAGATCAGGAAGACGCCGACGAACAGCGCGATGCCCGCGAAGCCGAGGAGGATCTGGGTGAGGGCGCTGGTGCTCTCCTCGACCATCCGGACCTGCTCGCGCTCCAGCTCGGACGCCGTGCTCGCCGTGGCGTTCTCGGGGATCAGCGGCTTGATGGCCTTGACCAGCGCGTCCTGGTCGGCGCCCGGCTTCGCCTTGACGGTCAGACCCGCGTACTGACCGGGTGCCAGGAAGATCTTCTGGGCGGTCGGAGTGTCGAACAGCACCAGGCTGCCGCCCGCGTTGACCGCGCCGTCCTCGGTGGTGAAGACACCGGCGAGCCGGTACTCCTTGGCGGGCTTGTTGGTGGCGACGCGGACCTGGTCGCCGACCTTGTAGCCGGCCTTGTCGGCGGTCGCCCTGTCGAGGGCGATCTCGTCGCCGTTGGCCGGGCCGTGGCCGTCGGCGAAGGTGTAGCGGGCGTCCTTGCCGTCCTTGCCGGGGGCGAAGTTGCCGCCGTTGTTGGCCCAGCCCTGGCCGATCAGCTTGCCGCTCCGGTCGGCCGCACCGGCGAAGCCGCCGACCTGCGGGGTGACCGAGTCCACCCCGTCCAGGGCGGCGACCTTGCGGACCTGCTGCTCGGTGAGCGGCTTGGACTCGGGGTCGTTGGCGTACGTACGGGCCTCGACGCCCACGGCGACGCCGTCGAGGCTCTTGGTGGCCTGGCTGCGGAAGGCGGAGGAGAGGGTGTCGCTGTAGATCAGGGTGCCGGAGACGAAGGCCACGCCGAGCATCACGGCGAGCATCGTCATCAGCAGCCTGGCCTTGTGCGCGAGCACATTGCGCAGGGCGGTGCGGAACATGGGGTTACGTCCTGGTGGGAGAAGTGTGCGGGGTACGGGACGGAGCACGTGCGGCTCGACGCCCCGAGGGAGGGGCGGAGCGGGCGGTCAGCTCGTACGGCCCTTGGTGTCGAAGTCCTTCATCCGGTCCAGGACGCCGTCGGCGGTGGGGTGCAGCATCTCGTCGACGATCCGGCCGTCGGCCAGGAAGATCACGCGGTCCGCGTAGGAGGCGGCGACCGGGTCGTGCGTCACCATGACGACGGTCTGGCCCAGCTCGCGCACCGAGTTGCGCAGGAAGCCCAGCACCTCGGCGCCGGAGCGGGAGTCCAGGTTTCCGGTCGGCTCGTCGCCGAACATGATCTCCGGGCGGCTGGCCAGCGCACGCGCCACGGCCACGCGCTGCTGCTGGCCGCCGGACAGCTCGGACGGGCGGTGCTTGAGGCGGCCCGACAGACCGACCATGTCGATGACCTTGTCGAGCCACGCCTTGTCGGGCTTGCGGCCCGCGATGTCCATGGGGAGCGTGATGTTCTCCAGGGCGTTCAGCGTCGGCAGCAGGTTGAACGCCTGGAAGATGAAACCGATCTTGTCCCGGCGCAGCTGGGTCAGCTGCTTGTCCTTCAGCGTGCCGAGTTCGGTCTCGCCGATGCGCACCGAACCGGAGGAGAAGGAGTCCAGACCGGCCACGCAGTGCATCAGGGTCGACTTGCCGGAGCCCGAGGGGCCCATGATCGCCGTGAACTCGCCCTGCCGGAAGTCGACGGAGACCCGGTCCAGCGCGACGACCTGCGTCTCGCCGTGGCCGTAGACCTTGGACAGCTCGGTGGCGCGGGCGGCGACCGCCACGGTCTGGTGGGCGGCGGGGTACGGGTACGTGGTCACGGTGGAGCTCCTGTCGGGACGCTTGGGGGGACGCTTCCCATCCTCACGTCGCTTTTACGTCCCGTAGTCACTCCGCACGGCGGTCCTGGGGCAGTCTCCGGTCTGACCCGTACCCGCTTCCGTCCTACCTGAGTATGACGGCGACCCCGAGACCCGGACGGGCCCGGAGGAGCTGCGATCGAGGAGTGCCGGAGCTGTGCCAGACCTGAGGGGCGGAGGGTGCAACACGTGCACAAGAGGTCGAGTTTCCGTCATTCCCGTGCACGCTCCGACACCGGACGGAACGACTCCGTACCCGCTCCGGCATGTGTCGATGGCCTGTTCCCCGGACTGACGCTCCATCAAGCGCCCATAAAATCAGACAGCATTGGGTGGATGTGCCGCCGTTCGGGGGATGCCTGCGGATAGGCTCTGAGCCATTGTCGCGGCCCGCGCGCCTGCCCGGATGGTGGAATGCAGACACGGCGAGCTTAAACCTCGCTGCCCCTCGGGGGCGTACCGGTTCGAGTCCGGTTCCGGGCACATTCGCGTCCTTCACCACCCCTCGCGGGAACACCGCCCCCGGTTCTTTCGTTGACAACGATCGGGGAAAGATCCTCCTCTGGTACAGGGGTGGTTTCTTTGCTACCCCATTACTCTTGACAGCAAGGTCGCACTCGGTGGCCATGGAGGAGTGAGATGAGGAGCAGCAACCCGGTCTTCTCGCGACGGGGGTTCAGCCGCGACAACGGCTCGGCGGGCTTCAACGCGCAGCAGCCGCAGGCCGGGGGCCCCGCCGTAGGCACCCAGGGCAACCCGTACGCCCAGGGGAACCCGTACGCCCAGGACGCGACGAACCCGTACGCGACGAACCCGTACGCACAGCAGGACCAGTACGGCGCCCCGGTGGCCCCGCCGCGCGGCAGCGTCATGACGATGGACGACGTCGTCACCCGTACGGCCATCACGCTCGGCCTCGTGGTCGGCGGCGCGGCAGTCGCCTGGATCACGAACATGGGCCTCGGCCTGGCCATCGGCGCGGCGCTCGTCGCGATGGTGCTCGGCCTGATCCAGTCGTTCAAGCAGAAGCCGAACCCGGCGCTGATCCTGGCGTACGCGGGCTTCGAGGGCCTCTTCCTGGGCGCGCTCAGCAACTACGTCAACACGTTCATCGCGCCGGGTGCGGCGATGCAGGCGGTCCTGGGCACGATGGCGGTCTTCGTGACCATGCTCGTGCTCTACAAGACGCGCATCGTGCGCGTCACCGCCCGCTTCACCCGCTACCTGATGATCGCCGCGATCAGCTTCATGGTGCTCACCGCCGTGAACCTGCTGTTCATGGTCTTCGGCGGCGGTGACGGCCTCGGCTTCCGCAGCGGCGGCCTGGGCATCGTCTTCGGCATCGTCGGCGTCCTGCTCGGCGCCTTCTTCCTGGCGCTCGACTTCAAGCAGGTCGAGGACGGCATCGCCTACGGCGCGCCCCGCGAGGAGTCCTGGATGGCGGCCTTCGGCCTCACCATGACCCTGGTGTGGATCTACCTGGAGATGCTGCGTCTCGTCTCGATCCTGAGCGGCGACGACTAGACGACCAGCACGACCGCACAGCGCGAGGAGAGGGCCCGCAGACCGTGGAAACGGTCTGCGGGCCCTCTCGCGCAGTGGCGTGCGTGTGTGGGGGGCCGGGGGAGTAGGGGTCAGCGGAAGTAGCGGGCGGCGCGCCTCAGGTCGTACTCGTGGATGATCGCCTTGGCGTGCCCGTGGGCCAGGTTGTGCTCGCTGCGGAGCCAGCTCACCTTTTCCTCGAAGCGGAAGAGGGAGGGACCGTTCTCGACGGTGCGCAGCCAGTCGGACACTTCACGACCGGTGCAGTGGGGGATGCGGGAGAGCAGGTTGCGATGGGTCTCTTCGGAGAAGACTTGGGACATCGGCGCCTCCGGAAGGCTTTGCGCGGTGCTGGTCCTTCACTGCACCGTGCCTGAGTGTCGGCCCGTTGGCAACAGTGCGGGACGGGCGCGTAGGGTCGCGATGTGCTGGATACGACCCCCCTGCTGACCGCCGTCGAGCGGCTCGCCGACCGCCTGCGGACCACCCCCGAGAGCCGGCTGCGGCGCGGTGCGGCGGCCGAGGGACTCGCGCTCGCCCGCGAACTCGCGCTGCGGGCACAGCGTCTGGAGTTCCCCGGACGCGAGCCGTACGAGCTGCCCGACGCGGGACTGTTCGCCGTCGCCGACCAAGTGGCCGTCGCCGGGCGGGACTTGGCGCTGGCCATGGGAACGGCCCCGTCCGGGGATCTGGACGAGGCCGTGGCGCTGGTGGAAGCGGCGGGCAAGAAGCTGTAGGCCCCTGGGCCCGTAGCTCCTAGTCCGGGATCGACGCGATGACGCGGTCCGCCAGGATGTAGACGTTCTCGGTGCCGCAGGAGAAGGTCAGCGCGTACGCGCCGGAGATCCCCGAGCCGCCCAGCAGCACCGGCGTGTGGCCCGCCCGCAGCGCGTCGGCGAGCTGTTCCGCCGTCTCGCGGTGGCCGGGGGTCATGCACAGCGTCGTACCGTCCGCGAAGACGTACACGTCGAGGGTGCCCAGCGGGCCCGGACGGACGTCCGCCAGGGGGGCGCGGGCCGCCGCGAGGCCCTCCAGCCGGGACATCGTGAAGGCGTGGTCACCGGTCACGGGCGACGCCTGCACCGGTACGAAGTCGGGGTGCGAGGGGTGGCGGCGGCGGGCGGCGGCCAGCGCGGCCGGGTCCTCGTCCGGCTCGTCGTCGTCCTCCGCGTCCTCCGCGGCCTCGGCGAGCTCCTTGAGGTGCTCCTCCTCGGAGGTGCTGGTGTACGGGGACAGGTCGAACTCCTCGGCGAAGTTCAGCTCGCCCCTGGAGGTCGCCAGGAAGGCTTCCAGGTCGCCGTCCTTGAGCCCGGTGAAGTCGGAGGGCTGCGGCATGTAGTACGAGAGGGACTCCTGCTCGGCGCCGGTCAGGCCGCCCAGCAGCGACGGGGCGTCGGCCGCGTCGCGGGCCTCCTGCGCGGCCCAGAAGGCCCGCGCCTCGGCGAGTTCCCGTTCGCGCTCCTCGGCCAGGGCCTCGGTCACCGCGGCCCGTATCTCGGCGGCCGGGGTGAGGGCGGACGCGTCGCCCCGGGTCTGGTGGGGAAGGGCGGTCAGCGCCGCCTGCGCCCGCAGCTCCGCAGCCTCCGCGCGGTCGGCCGCCCGGTCGGCGCGCAGGGCGGTGACCTCCTGGCGGAGACCGCGCACGGTGTGCAGGGCGGCGCCGCCGACGGCCGCCGTGGCAGCGGTGGCGAGCAGCAGGGCGAAGGACATGGCGCTCACGTGCGTACTCCTGAATTCATTGCGATCCCCTGGGCGGAACTCCGGGCTGACCCCGGATCTGACCCCGGCCGACATCGGTCCCCCGACCGATCCCCCGAACTTCCTACATCAGCTTCCCGTGTGCATTCGCTCGCTGTCAGTGCATAACGTCACGAATCGGACAGGTCTTTGGTCCTGCTGATCCGTCCGCGCCTGCTGTGACCTGCGTGTTTCCGCCTCCCCCTGGAGACAGGTCACATCCTGGGGGAGATTGGGTCACGACTGGGACGCGAAGCGAGTGGAGGGGCGCGCGGGGGATGCGCGCCGCTCCGGAAGCGCTCAGTCGATTGTGCGCTCCGGGGCGGGCGCGCGCTCGGTGATCACGGTGTTTCGTGAGCTGTTCCACACCGGGCCGGTCGCGGGTACGGGGATGCCCCGGCTCTTGCGGGCCGGGGCATCGGTGTTCTCGTACGGGTGTCAGCTCAGGCGCTCGATGACCATGGCCATGCCCTGGCCGCCGCCGACGCACATGGTCTCCAGGCCGAACTGCTTGTCGTGGAACTGGAGGCTGTTGATGAGGGTGCCCGTGATGCGCGCGCCCGTCATGCCGAAGGGGTGCCCGACGGCGATCGCGCCACCGTTCACGTTCACCTTGTCCAGGTCGATCCCGAGGTCCTGGTAGGACGGGATCACCTGGGCGGCGAAGGCTTCGTTGATCTCCGCGAGGTCGATGTCGCCGATGCTCAGCCCGGCGCGCTTCAGCGCCTGCTTGCTGGCCTCGACCGGTCCGTACCCCATGATCTCGGGCGAGAGCCCGGAGACGCCGGTCGAGACGATCCGCGCGAGCGGGGTGAGGCCCAGCTCGGCGGCCTTCGTGTCGGACATGATCACGAGGGCGGCGGCGCCGTCGTTGAGCGGGCAGCAGTTGCCGGCGGTGACGAGCCCGTCGGGCCGGAAGACGGGCTTGAGGCCCTGGACGCCCTCCACGGTGACCCCGGCGCGCGGCCCGTCGTCCTTGCTGACGACGGTCCCGTCCGGGGTGGTCACCGGGGTGATCTCCCGCTCCCAGAAACCGTTCTTGATGGCCTGCTCGGCGAGGTTCTGCGAACGTACGCCGAACTCGTCCATCTCCTGGCGGCTGATGCCCTTCAGGCGGGCCAGGTTCTCGGCCGTCTGTCCCATCGAGATGTACGCGTCCGGTACGAGGCCGTCCTCGCGGGGGTCGTGCCAGTCGGCGCCCGCCTGCTCGGCGCGGGCCGCGGTACGGGCCTCGGCCTCGGCGAAGAGGGGGTTGTGGGTGTCGGGCCAGGAGTCCGAGTTCCCCTTGGCGAACCGCGAGACCATCTCGACGCCCGCCGAGATGAACACGTCGCCCTCGCCCGCCTTGATGGCGTGCAGGGCCATGCGGGAGGTCTGGAGGGAGGAGGAGCAGTAGCGGGTGACCGTACAGCCCGGGAGGTGGTCCATCCCCATCTGTACGGCGACGATGCGGCCCAGGTTGTTGCCCTGCTCGCCGCCCGGGAGGCCGCAGCCGAGCATGAGGTCGTCGATGTCGCGGGGGTCGAGCTCGGGGACCTTGGCGAGGGCGGTCTGGATGATGGTCGCGGTGAGGTCGTCGGCGCGCAGGTCCTTCAGGGAGCCCTTGAAGGCGCGGCCGATGGGGGAGCGGGCGGTCGAGACGATGACGGCTTCGGGCATCGGGGCTCCTGGATCTGGGCGGTGCGGGCGAAGGGGGCGGACCCCGCCCGAAGTTACCGGTACGTACTGGGTCGGGTCACCCGGTGGGCGGTGTGACACGGACCGCACTTCTAAGCGAGCGCTCAGCGGATTGAGCCCGTCCGGCGCTTGAGGACGCGCGGGCGCTCCCTGCCCTCCGTGCCCCGTTAGGGGCGCGGGGAACTGCGCGACCAGCCACCCACCCAGCCGCGCGGCCGAGCGCTTTAGGTGGAGGGGCGGGACTGGGGCAGCGCCGCAGGCACCAGGGTGGGGCGCACCCGTCGGCTGAGGCCGGGCAGACGGCACCAGGGTGGGGCGCACCCGTCGGCGGAGGCAAAAGCGGGCGGCACCAGGGCGGGCCCGGAGCGAGAGGGGCCGCCCCCTTGCCCGCCCGTTCCGCCCCCGGGGGGCGGCCCCGCCGCCCAAGGGGGCTGGGCAAAGGCCCCGCCGCCCAAGGGGGCTGGGCGGAAGCGGAGAGGGGCAGGCCCGCCGCCCGAGGAGGCGAGGAAGGCGGGGGCGGAGAGGGGCTGGCCCGTCGTCCGAGGAGGCGAGGAAGGCGGGGGCGGAGAGGGGCTGGCCCGTCGTCCGAGGGGCTAGCCCGCTGTGCTGGGGGCGTGGGCCGGGTCCGGGGCGGCCGGAATGCGCCGGCGGCGGCGGTGCTTGAGGAGGGCCCAGGGCCCGCGCGCGCCCGTGACCTCCGTCCCCGCCTCGGCAGCCGCCCTCGTCGCCGCCCGCGCGACCGGCAGCATCGACTCGTCCCGCGCGCCGTCGAGCCGGTCGGATTCCGGCCAGAGTCCGAGCGCCGCACACAGGGTGGGGAGCACGGCCATGGCGGCCGTCGAGTAGCCCTCCGCCGAGGGGTGGTAGTTGTCCGGCCCGAACAGCTCCCTCGGATTCGCCGCGAACTCGGGCCCGAGCAGATCCCCGAGCGACACCGTCCGTCCGCCCTGCTCCACCACCCCGATGGTCTGCGCCGCCGCCAGCTGCCGCGAGACGCGCCGCGCGAGCCACCGCAGCGGCTGGTAGACGGGCTCGATCGTCCCGAGGTCGGGACACGTCCCCACCACCACCTCCGCCCCGGCCGTCCGCAGCCTCCGTACCGCCGTGGCCAGATGGCGCACCGACTGGGTGGGGGGCATCCGGTGCGTCACGTCGTTCGCGCCGATCATGATCACGCACACGTCCGGCGGACGGATCGGATCCCGTACCAACAGGGACACCTGACGGTCGAGGTCGTCCGACATGGCCCCGGGAAGGGCGACGTTCCGCAACTCCACCGGCCGCTCCGCCACCGCCGCGAGCCCCGACGCGAGCAGCGCCCCCGGGGTGTGCCCGGCCCGCCTGACTCCCTGCCCCGCCGCGGTGGAGTCCCCGAGCACGCCCAGCCGCAGCGCCGGAAGCCCGCAACGGTCCGCGAAGGCCGTCCCGTAGAGCCCGTCCGCGGGCGGGGCGATCGGGGCCACCGCGCCCCCCACCGCCCGTTTCGCCAGCTGAACCTCCGCCAGCACCAGTCCCACCGTCGCGACACCGACCAGCCCGATACCACCGCCGCCGTACGCCGCGCCCGCAGCGATCCGCCGTGCCACCCTCGCCCTCGACACAGTCGCAGCCACCTCCTCGAAGAGCCATGCGCAGGAAGTTCCATGGAACATCCGTACGGAAAGCAGTCCGTACATCTCCTAACTGCCCGGTAACGGGTGCTGCTCAATCTCCGCCACCGGTTAATACGGGGAGTGGAGCAGTGCCCCGGCCCGGGCCTACTGTGGGCCGCACCATCACGGAAACCCCGGAGAAGACGTGCGATTTCACGACTCGATGATCAGCCTCGTCGGCAACACCCCGCTGGTGAAGCTGAACAGAGTGACCGAAGGCATTCAGGCGACCGTCCTCGCGAAGGTCGAGTACTTCAACCCCGGCGGGTCCGTGAAGGACCGGATCGCCGTGCGCATGATCGAGGCCGCCGAGCAGAGCGGCGCGCTGCAGCCCGGCGGCACCATCGTCGAGCCGACCTCCGGCAACACCGGAGTCGGCCTGGCGATCGTGGCCCAGCAGAAGGGCTACAAGTGCATCTTCGTCTGCCCTGACAAGGTGTCGATGGACAAGATCAACGTCCTGCGGGCGTACGGCGCCGAGGTCGTGGTCTGCCCCACGGCCGTCGACCCCGACCACCCGGACTCGTACTACAACGTCTCCGACCGCCTGGTCCGCGAGACGCCCGGCGCGTGGAAGCCCGACCAGTACAGCAACCCCAACAACCCGCGCTCGCACTACGAGACGACCGGCCCCGAGCTCTGGGAGCAGACGGACGGGAAGATCACCCACTTCGTCGCGGGCGTCGGCACGGGCGGCACGATCTCCGGCACCGGCCGCTACCTCAAGGAGATCAGCGAGGGCCGCGTCACCGTCGTCGGCGCCGACCCCGAGGGCTCGGTCTACTCCGGCGGCTCGGGCCGCCCGTACCTCGTGGAGGGCGTCGGCGAGGACTTCTGGCCGACCGCGTACGACAAGAGCGTCACGGACGAGATCGTCGCGGTCTCCGACAAGGACTCCTTCCAGATGACCCGCCGCCTCGCCAAGGAGGAGGGCCTCCTGGTCGGCGGCTCCTGCGGCATGGCGGTCGTGGGCGCGCTGCGGGTGGCGGAACGCCTGGGCCCCGACGACGTGGTCGTCGTCCTCCTGCCGGACAGCGGGCGGGGCTACATGAGCAAGATCTTCAGCGACGAGTGGATGGCTTCGTACGGCTTCCTCGACGACGGCGACCACCCCGCCCGGGTGGGCGACGTCCTGCGGCACAAGGAGGGCGGCGCGATTCCCCACCTCGTCCACATGCACCCCGAGGAGACCGTCGGCGAGGCCATCGAGGTGCTCCGGGAGTACGGCGTCTCGCAGATGCCGATCGTGAAGCCGGGCGCGGGCCACCCGGACGTGATGGCCGCCGAGGTCATCGGTTCGGTCGTGGAGCGCGAGCTGCTGGACGCCCTGTTCGCCCAGCGGGCCTCGCTGACGGACCCGCTGGAGAAGCACATGTCGTCGCCGCTCCCGCAGGTCGGCTCGGGCGAGCCGGTCGAGGACCTGATGAGCATCCTCGGCGGCAAGGGCGGCGCGGACGCCGCGATCGTCCTGGTCGAGGGCAAGCCGACGGGCGTGGTGAGCAGGCAGGACCTGCTGGCCTACCTGGCGCGCCCGGAGCAGTGAGCGGCTGATCCGTCAGCGGTGAGCGACTGACCCCGTCCGGCCGGGCCCGCCCCGTCCGGCCGGGGCAGCCGCGGCCGGATGGGTCAGCCGCGTCCGGCGGTTCGGCCGGGATCCGGTCCGCCGTGGTGGACGCGGGGGCTTCGCCCAAACGGTACGCGCGCGACACGTTGCCGCAGCACCTGCTTAACACGGCCCCGGCACAGTGGTGTTCGTCGGCGTCACGGACAACCGGAGCGGCTCCCGGACCTCCGCGGACGTCTTGGACACGGGCACCGGCCCTGACCCGGACCGTGTCCCGCGCGGGGACCGTCGTCGTCCCGCCCCCCGGGCAGCCGGGGGTGCGGCGGTCCCCGCGTCCGTACGTTCCCGGCGCCTCGGCGGGTGACGTTCCCGTGCGCTACTCCCAGTCGGAGTACGAGTCCCGGTCGCGGCCCCGGCTCCGGCCCCCGCTCCACGGTCCGCGCCACGTCGAGTGGACGGCGTTGACGCCGAAGATGCCGAGCCAGCAGACGATCAGGCCGAGGAGCCCGGCGTTGACGACGGCGATGGCGGAGAGCGGGATGGCCAGGAGCAGCGTGACGATGCCGAGGCCGAAGCGTTCGCCGAAGCCGCCGTCCCCGGAGGACGGCTTGCCGGGGCGGGAGCCGCCCCGGGCGACGACCATCTGCTGCTCGGCCAGCTGGCGGCGCACCCGCCGGTCGACCGTGGAGTCGAGACGCTGCTCGACCTTCTCCAGGAACGATTCGACCAGGGCCGCCTCGTAGTCCGACCCGAGTTCCCTGCGGGCGTCCACGGTGGCGTCGAGGTCCTTCTTCAGCTCGTGATCGCGCGTGCGGCCTTTTGCGTCCATGCTTCGACGTTACGGATCCGAGCCGTGCGCGGCATTGGGGATAGCCCCCGCACCGGCGGGAGGGAACGCCCCCGGCGCGTGGTGCGGTCTGTATATGGTCATGCAGGGTTACGGGTGGCTGAATAGGCGGCAGTGGTTCGGTTGGAGAGCAGGGAGACGGGGTCGGGCATGGGCGATACGGACAGTGGCACGGGGGGCGGTTCCCCCGCCGCGCGGCTTCAGCAGCTCTTCGAGGGGCGTCGGCTCACCCCGACCCAGCGGCGCATCGCGCACAGCATGGTGCGGCGGGCCGGTGAGGTGCCGTTCCTGTCGAGCGTGGAGCTGGCGGAGCTGGCCGGGGTCAGCCAGCCCTCGGTGACCCGGTTCGCGGTCGCGCTCGGCTTCGACGGGTACCCGGCGCTGCGCAAGTACCTGCGGGAGGTGGCTCCGGCCACCGCCGAAGGGGTGCCGGAGATCTCGTACAACGAGTACCAGCAGGCCGTCCTCGGCGAGATCGAGAACCTGCGGCACCTCGCGGAGCTGCTGGCCGACCCGACACCCGTCGAGCGGGCCGGTCAACTCCTGGCGTCCTCAAGGGTGTTGCCGGTGCTCGGGCTGCGCGCGGCGTCCTCGCAGGCGCGCGGCTTCGCGTACTTCGCGGCGAAGGTGCACCCCGATGTGCGGCTGCTCGACGAGGGCGGGTCGATGCTCGCCGACCGGATCGACGCGGCCCGGCGGGCGGGCGCGGACGCGCTGCTGTGCTTCGCGCTGCCGAGGCATCCCAAGGAGGTCGTGGAGGCGCTGGCGTACGCCCGGGAGCAGGGGCTCACCGTGGTGACGGTCGCGGACTCCGCCTTCGCGCCGGTCGCACGCCACAGCGATCTGCTGATCCCGGCGGCGGTGGGGACGGGGCTGGCCTTCGACACGGCGTGTGCGCCGATGCTGCTGGGGCGGGTGCTGCTGGAGGCGATGTGCGACGGGATCCCGGAGGCGCAGGCGCGGCTGGAGGAGTTCGACGTACGGGCGACGGCGCGCGGGCTGTTCGTGGAGTAGGTCCCGGCAGCGGTACGGCGGAGAGGGGGCGGGGGCGCTGTGCCGGGGTGCGCCCCCGCCCGGGGCGGCGCTCAGACCACCGGCTCTCAGACCTCCAGCTCGTTCTCGATCTTCTTGAGCTGGTGCCGGGCCATCGCGAGGTTCGCACGGCCCTTGTCGAGCGCCAGGTAGAGGAAGAGGCCGTTGGTGCCCCGGCCCCTCATCAGGCGGATCAGGTGGTACTGGGTGCCCAGGGTGATGAGGATGTCCTCGATCTCGTCGTTCAGCCCGAGGAGCTCCATGGTGCGGACCTTGGCGCGCACCACGTCCGTGTTCCCGGCGGCGGCGACGGTGAGGTCGAGGTCCTTGGCGCCTCCGGCGGTGCCCAGCGCCATGCCGCTGGTGTAGTCGACGAGGGCGACGCCGACGGTGCCCTCGATGGTGGTCATTGCTTCCTTGAGGGCGGCTTCGGTGTTGGCCATGGCGGTAGCACTTCCTTCGTTTGGGTCAGTTGGGTGGAGTGGTGGTGCCGGGTGCGCTCGGTGTGTTCTGGGCGCTTGGTGTGGGTGGTGCGCTCGGTGTAGGTGGTGCGGGTAGTGCGGGTGGTGCACTCGGTGTGGGTGGTGTGTTCTGGGTTTCTGTGCGGTCCATGAGTTCGCCGATACGGGCGCCGGCCCGGCGGGCTTCGAGGTGCAGCCGACCCACGTTGATGCGGGGCTCGGCGAGCAGGGTGAGCACGGCGCGGGCTCCGGCCGCGTACGTGGCGACGTAGCCGTTCTCGCCGCGCACCAGCAGTTCCCGGAAGCCGCCCTGGCCCGTCGTTTCGGTGAGGCGCAGGGACACGCCGAGGGCGGCGGCGGTGAGGGCGGCGACGCCCTCCGGTTCGATGCCGGGGGCGTCCTCGGCGAGCACCAGGCCGTCCACGCTGGCGGCGACGGCTCCGGTCAGCTGGGGGAGTCTGGCCCTCAACCGGCCCAGTTCGGCGCGTACTTCGGGGTCCGGGGGCAGGGGCTGCGGCAGGGCACCCCTCCTTTCGGCCCGCTTGTCGGCCCGTATCGCACGGGTGCGCAGGGCGCGTTTCACAGCGCCTCCAGGGCGTCGCGGAGCCGGCGCAGCAGGGCGACGTCCGGGTCCTCCGACATCCGGGCCACCCACTGCGGTACGGCGGGGGGCGGCGGCGGTGTGTCGCGCGGCGTGCGCACCGCACCGGCCGCCGCCAGTCTGCGTACGTCGATCAGGGTGTGGAACGCGGGCCGTCCGAGCAGCCGGGCGATGTCCACGGGGGTCCGCAACCCGTCCGCGAGGTCGAGCACGTCCCGCTGGCGGCGGGGTATCGGGGTGTCCGAACTCGCGCGCTCCACGGGGAAGTTGTCGATCTGGGGGTGCGGCCAGAGGGCGTCCAGCAGTTCTCGTCGGCGCAGGCACTCGCGGGCCACGACGTGTGCGGACACGGGCCGCACCGGGCCCATCCAGTGCGCGACCCCGTGCCGGAACCGGGTGGGGCCGCTGCCGGGGGCCAGTGCGAAGTAGGCGGCGTCGAACAGGGCTCCCAGGTGGGCGAGTTCGAGTTCGCCGTCCGCGAGGCGCCCGCTGTCGACGAGGAACCTGCCGACCCTCCCCGCCGCCCCCGCCCGGTCGAACGCCTCCTGCCACCCTTCGCGGGGCAGCCGCCGGGTGAGCAGGACGTCCAGGCCGGGGGCGGCGGGGGCCTCGGCGTGCACGACCTGCCCGTCGGTGAGGTAGAGGGTGCCGTGGTCGCGCAGCAGGGCGCCGGTGGCGTGCTCGGCGGCGAGGCGGGCGAGCATGGGGGAGAGGGGTGGGGCTGATGCCTCTCGTGCCTCTCGTGCTTCTCGTGCTTCTTCTGCTTCCTCCGCTTCTTCTGCTTTTTCTTGCGGTGCTTCCAGGACGCTCATCCCAGTACCAGCCGTTCGGCGAGGTCGGCGAGCCGGAGCCGGGCGAGGGCGAGGTTGCCCTGCTCGCGGTCGAGCCAGAGGTGGAGGAAGACGCTGCTGTCGAAGGACGTCTCGACGTAGCGCAGGAGGTGGTAGTCGGTGCGGGTGGTGAGGATGACGTCCTCGACCGGGAGGCCCTTGGACTCGGGGTGACCGGCCGGCGCGAAAGTGATGTGCTCGGCGGCCATGCGGGCCAGCTCGGCGGACTCCGCGGCGGCGGTCTCGGGGTCCCCGCCGGGGGTGCTGCCCGCGGTGCCGAGGGCGAGGCCGCTGGTCCAGTCGACGACGGCGGCCCCGCGCGCGCCGGGCAACTCCATTGCTTCGACGAGGCATGCATCGATTCCGGACACGCAGAACTCCCCTTCCCGGTCCCGCCCGGCTTGCGCGGTGTCGCCGAGAGTAGCCAACTGGTGCCTCTTTGAAGGAAGTTCTGGCATATTCCATCGGAAGGGCCCCTTCCGCACTAACCTGTCTTGCGCAGCCCCCTTGGCTCATTCTTCGCCCCCCTCGCCCCTCCCGGGCTGCGGCCGCGCGCGGGGTGGCGCCACCCCGCTCCGCCTCCACCCGGCCCCCGGGCGGCGGGGTCACCCCGCTCCGCCTCCGCTAGGCCGCGGCACCCCGCTCCGCCTCCGCCGGGCCGCGGCACCCCGCTCTGCTCCGCTGGGCAGCGCCACCCCGCTCTGCTCCGCTGGGCAGCGGCACTCCGCTCCGCCTCGCCCCCTTGAGCTCCGCCGCGCGGGCGCTCCGTGCTCGCAGGGGCTGCGGAGCATGCCCTCAGGGGCGCGGGGAACTGCGCGACCAGCCACCCACTCAGCCGCGCGGCCGAGCGCTTTAGGTGAAGGGGCGGGACTGGGGCAGCGCCGCAGGCACCCCGGGTGCGGCGCACCCATCGGCTGAGGCCGGGCAGACGGCACCAGGGTGGGGCGCACCCGCCGGCGGAGGCAACGGCGGGCGGCACCGGGGTGGGCCCGGAGCGAGGGGGCCGCCCCCTTGCCCGCCCGTTCCGCCCCCGGGGCGGCCCCGCCGCCCAAGGGGGCTAGGCGAAGGCGGAGGCGGAGGGGGCAGGCCCCGCCGCCCAAGGGGGCGAGGGGAGCGGAGGGCGGAGCCCAAGGAGGCCAGGCACGGCGGAGCCGCACAGTGGTGACGGCCCCGCGCCCCTGACGAGGCACGGAGCGCCCGCGCGGCGGAGCCGCACAGTGGTGACGGCCCCGCGCGGCGGAGCCGCACAGTGACACAGCCCCGCGCCCCTGACGAGGCACGGAGCGCCCGCGCAGCGGAGCCGCACAGTGGTGACGGCCCCGCGCGGCGGAGCCGCGCACGGGTCTCCTCAGAAAGCCCAGCGGGTCTGGCTGAACGGTGTCCCCTTCCCGAAGCCGAGCACCTTCCTCGGTTCCACCTCGAACACCACCGCCCTCCCCTCCCCGTGCCCGAAGTGCCCGTCCGCCACCTCGAAGGCCCAGTCGCTCCCGTACTTCTCCAGCCACGCCCCCGCCAGCACCCGCAGCCGCCCGTCGTCCGTGATCCGCCGGGCCGTGCCCTCCACCACCAGGTCGAAGCCCTCCGCCCAGCGGTTGTTGCCGGTGGTCAGCACGAGGTTCGGGTTCGCCTCCAGGTTCTTCGCCTTCTGCTCGCCGGGGCCGGTGCAGAAGTGCAGCCTGTCGTCCCGCCACACCGCCGGGATCGGCGTCACGTGCGGTCGGCCGTCGCGCCGTACGGTCGAGATCCAGAAGAGCTCGGACGATGCGAGGATCTCCACCGCCCGCGACCACGGCGCCGCGACCGCCGCCTCCTCGCTGAAGTCGGTGCAGAGCTCCGTACGCACGGGCTCCCTGGCTGTCGTGTCCTTCGTCTCCGTCATGCGGGGGAGACTCCGCCCCGCCCCGGAACTCATCGGAACAGAGGTGTTGACTAGTTCTATTCAGAAGCACAGGATGTGAATAACAACATCATGGCACCGTCATGCGTCACGACCAGGAGGCATCCCATGTCAGGACCCCGACCCGTACGAGCCCCCCGCGGTACGGAGCTCAGCGCCCTGGGATGGCAGCAGGAAGCCGCCCTGCGCATGCTCCAGAACAACCTCGACCCCGAGGTCGCCGAGCACCCCGACAAGCTCGTCGTCTACGGGGGGACGGGCAAGGCCGCCCGCGACTGGCGGTCGTTCGACGCCATGGTGCGCACCCTCAAGACGCTCAAGCAGGACGAGACGATGCTCGTCCAGTCGGGCCGTCCGGTCGGCGTGATGCAGACCCACGAGTGGGCCCCGCGCGTCCTGATCGCCAACTCCAACCTCGTGGGGGACTGGGCGAACTGGGAGGAGTTCCGCAGGCTTGAGCAGCTCGGGCTGACGATGTACGGGCAGATGACCGCCGGGTCGTGGATCTACATCGGCACCCAGGGGATCCTCCAGGGCACGTACGAGACCTTCGCCGCCGTCGCCGCGAAGAAGTTCGACAACACCCTCGCCGGGACCATCACCCTCACCGCCGGTCTCGGCGGCATGGGCGGCGCCCAGCCCCTCGCCGTGACCATGAACGACGGCGTCGCGATCTGTATCGACGTCGACCCGCGCGCCATCGAGCGCCGCATCGAGCACAAGTACCTCGACGTGAAGGCCGACTCGCTGGAGCACGCGCTCCGGCTCGCCGTCGAGGCGCGCGACGCGCGGCGTCCGCTGTCGATCGGCCTGCTCGGCAACGCGGCGGAGCTGCTCCCGCAGATGCTCGCCGAGGGCGCGCCGATCGACATCGTCACGGACCAGACCTCCGCGCACGACCCCCTCGCCTACCTCCCGGTCGGCATGGACTTCGACGACATGGCGGACGCCGCCGCCAAGGACCCGGCGGGCTTCACCACCCGCGCCCGTGAGTCCATGGCCCGGCACGTCGAGGCGATGGTCGGCTTCATGGACGCGGGGGCGGAGGTGTTCGACTACGGGAACTCGATCCGTGGCGAGGCCCAACTCGCGGGATACTCGCGGGCGTTCGACTTCCCCGGCTTCGTGCCCGCGTACATCCGTCCGCTCTTCTGCGAGGGCAGGGGCCCGTTCCGCTGGGCCGCCCTGTCGGGTGAGGCGTCCGACATCCACAAGACGGACCGCGAGCTGCTGAAGCTCTTCCCCGAGAACGAGTCCCTGCACCGCTGGATCAAGATGGCGGGCGAGCGCGTCCACTTCCAGGGCCTCCCCGCCCGGATCTGCTGGCTCGGCCAGGGCGAGCGCGACAAGGCGGGCGAGCTCTTCAACGACATGGTCGCCGACGGCACCCTCGCCGCCCCGCTCGCCATCGGGCGCGACCACCTCGACTGCGGCTCGGTGGCCTCCCCGTACCGCGAGACCGAGGCCATGCTCGACGGCTCGGACGCGATCGCCGACTGGCCGCTGCTCAACGCCATGGTGAACGTGGCGTCCGGTGCCTCGTGGGTGTCGATCCACCACGGTGGCGGGGTCGGCATGGGGCGCTCCATCCACGCCGGGCAGGTGTCCGTCGCCGACGGCACGAAGCTCGCGGGGGAGAAGATCCGCCGCGTGCTGACGAACGACCCGGGGATGGGCGTCATCCGCCACGTCGACGCCGGTTACGACATCGCCGAGCGGACCGCCGACGCCCAGGGCGTACGCGTCCCCATGCGCGAGGGCGAGGGCGACGACGCGTGAGTACCGAAACGGCGGGCCCCGAGCGGGGGCCCGCCCCCGGCGGCGACTCCTTCCACACCATGTGGGCGGACCTCCTGCCCATCGGCCGCCACCCGGACTCCGGCGGGTACCGCCGTTACGCCTGGACCGCCGCCGACGCCGACTGCCGCGCCTGGTTCCGGGCGCAGGCGAAGGCGCGCGGGCTGACGTACGAGATCGACCGGAACGGCAATCAGTGGGCCTGGCAGGGGGACGCGAGCGCCGGTGACGCCGTCGTCATCGGGTCCCATCTGGACTCCGTGCCCGACGGCGGGGCCTTCGACGGGCCGCTGGGCGTCGTCTCCTCCTTCGCCGCGCTCGACGAACTCCGCCACCGGGGAGTGGAGTTCACCAAGCCGGTGGCCATCACGAACTTCGGTGACGAGGAGGGTGCGCGGTTCGGACTGGCCTGCGTGGGCTCCCGCCTCGCGGCCGGGCAGCTCACGCCCGAGAAGGCGTACGAGCTGCGCGACGGGGACGGCATCTCGGTGCCGCAGGCCATGGAGGCGGCCGGGTACGACCCGTCCACCATCGGGCCCGACCCCGAGCGTCTCGCCCGCATCGGCGCGTTCGTCGAACTGCACGTCGAGCAGGGGCGGGCGCTGGACCTGTCCGGGGACGCCGTCGGCATCGCCTCCGCGATCTGGCCGCACGGCCGCTGGCGGTACGACTTCCACGGCGAGGCCAACCACGCGGGCACGACGCGGCTGGTCGACCGGCGCGATCCGATGCTGACGTACGCGGAGACCGTGCTCGCCGCCCGCGAACAGGCCCGGCTCACCGGGGCCCTCGCCACCTTCGGCAAGATCTCCGTCGAGCCGAACGGGGTCAACGCGATTCCGTCGCTCGTGCGGGGGTGGCTCGACTCGCGTGCCGCCGACCAGGACACGCTGGACAAGGTCATCGCGGGCATCGAGGCCGCCGCCCACGAGGCCGCGACCCGTACCGGGATCGACCTGAAGGTCGTACGGGAGTCCTTCACGCCCGTCGTGGAGTTCGAGCACGCGCTCCGCGACGAGCTGGGGCGGCTGCTGGGGGGCGGGATTCCGGTTCTCGGGACCGGGGCCGGACACGACGCGGGAATCCTCTCCGCGTCCGTTCCGACCGCCATGCTGTTCGTACGCAACCCCACCGGTGTCTCGCACTCCCCGGCGGAGTACGCGGCCGAGGACGACTGCGTCGCCGGGGTCCGCGCGCTCGCCGACGTAACGGAAGGTCTCGCCTGCGCATGACGAGCACGAGCAGCACGACCTACTGGCTCGAACACGCCTGGCTCGACACGCACGTCGAGCCGGGCGTGGCCGTGGCCGTGACGGACGGCCGGATCTCCGCCGTGAGGACAGGGGCCGAGGCCCCGCCGCCCGGCGCGGTCGCCCTCCGCGGCCTCACCCTCCCCGGGCTCTCCAACGCCCACTCGCACGCCTTCCACCGGGCGCTGCGCGGGGCCGTCCAGGTGGGCTCCGGCACCTTCTGGACCTGGCGCGAGGTCATGTACGCGGTGGCGTCCCGGCTGACCCCGGACGCGTACTACGCGCTCGCGCGGGCCGTGTACGCGGAGATGGCCCTGGCCGGGATCACCTCGGTGGGCGAGTTCCACTACGTCCACCACGCGCCGGGCGGGACGCCGTACGCCAACCCCAACGCGATGGGCGACGCCCTCGTCGCGGCGGCATCGGACGCGGGCATCCGCCTCACCCTCCTCGACACGGCCTACCTCTCCTCGGGCTTCGGGGCGGCCCCCAACTCCCACCAGCTCCGCTTCTCCGACGGGACGGCGGAAGCGTGGGCGGAGCGGGTGTCGGTGCTGTCCGACTCGGCGTACGTCCGGCACGGGGCGGCGATCCATTCGGTACGGGCCGTGCCCGCCGCCGAGCTGGCCACGGTCGCCAAGTGGGCGCAGGACCGGGAGGCCCCGCTCCACGTCCACCTGTCCGAACAGACGGCGGAGAACGACGCCTGCCAGGCCGCGCACGGCTGCACTCCTACGCAACTCCTCGCGGACAACGGCGTGTTGGGGCCGCGCACGACCGGCGTCCACAACACCCACCTCACCCCCGCCGACATCGCGCTCCTCGGGTCCTCGGGCACCGGCACCTGCATGTGCCCCACCACGGAACGCGACCTCGCCGACGGGATCGGCCCGGCCGTCGCCCTTCAGCGGGCGGGCTCCCCGCTCTCCCTGGGCAGCGACAGCCACGCGGTCATCGACCTCTTCGAAGAGGCCCGTGCGATGGAGCTGAACGAGCGTCTGCGCTCGCGCACCCGGGGGCACTGGACGGCCGCCGCCCTCCTGCGGGCCGCCTCCGCCGACGGCCATGCGGCCCTCGGCTGGGCGGACGCGGGCACGATTGAGCCCGGCGCCCTCGCCGACCTCACGACGATTGCCCTGGACACGGTCCGCACGGCGGGCCCCGTCCCCATACTGGGCGCGGAAACGGCGGTCTTCGCGGCGTCGGGTGCGGATGTCCGCCACACGATCGTGGGCGGCCGCCACGTGGTCCGCGACGGCGTCCACATGTCCGTCCCGGACACGGCGGACGCCCTGTCGAGGTCCATCGGAGCGCTCCACGGGTGAGAGCGGGGGGTGAGGCGGGGCGGTACGGGCCGGGGCACAGGGTACGAGTCGCCTGCGCCACCGCCCCCCTGCCCACCCTCCCCCTCATCCCCGACCCCCGGAGAAGGACCATGACCACCCTCATCCGCAACATCCGTTCCCTCGTCACCAACGACCCCGCCCAGGGCCCCACCCCCCTCGGCATCGTCGAGGACGCCGCCGTCCTCATCGACGGCGACCGCATCGCCTGGGTCGGCCCCGGCAGTGACGCTCCCGCCGCCGACACCGCGTACGACGCGGAACACCGCGCCGCCGTCCCCGGCTTCGTCGACTCCCACTCCCACCTCGTCTTCGGCGGGGACCGGACCGAGGAGTTCAACGCCCGCATGTCCGGCCAGCCGTACCAGGCGGGAGGGATCAGGACCACCGTCGCCGCCACTCGTGCGGCGAGCGACGAGGAGCTGAGCGCGAACCTCGCCCGGTACCTCCGTGAGGCCCTCCGGCAGGGCACGACCACGTTCGAGACGAAGTCCGGGTACGGCCTCACCGTCGAGGACGAAGCCCGCGCCCTGCGCATCGCGGCCGCCCAGACATCGGAGGTGACGTACCTCGGCGCGCACATCGTGAGCCCCGACTTCGCCGACGACCCGGCCGCGTACGTGGACCTCGTGACCGGCGAGATGCTGGAGGCGTGTGCCCCGTACGCCCGCTGGATCGACGTGTTCTGCGAGAAGGGGGCCTTCGACGGCGACCAGGCCCGCGCGATCCTCACCGCGGGGAAGGCGAAGGGGCTGACCCCGCGCATCCACGCCAACCAGCTCTCCTACGGCCCCGGCGTCCAGCTCGGCGTGGAGCTCGACGCCGCCAGCGCCGACCACTGCACCCACCTCACGGACGCCGACGTCGACGCGCTGGCCAGCGGCAACACGGTGGCCACGCTGCTGCCGGGAGCCGAGTTCTCCACCCGCGCCCCGTGGCCGGACGCGCGGCGGCTGCTCGACGCCGGGGTGACGGTCGCGCTGTCCACCGACTGCAACCCGGGGTCGTCGTTCACGTCCTCGATGCCGTTCTGCGTCGCGCTCGCGGTGCGGGACATGGGGATGACGCCCGACGAGGCGATCTGGTCGGCCACGGCGGGCGGCGCGCAGGCCCTGCGGCGCGACGACATCGGCCGGATCGCCCCCGGCGCCCGCGCCGACCTCGCGCTGCTGGACGCCCCCAGCCACGTACACCTGGCGTACCGGCCCGGCGTGCCGCTCGTCTCCGCCGTCTGGCGAAACGGTGTGCTTGCCGTGTGAGGTCCTGGGTAGGCGGCTCTTTGCAGCACCCGGCACAAAAGAACGTTGGACTGCCCCGGATACGGCCTGGGGCAGCCCAACGTTCAAGCAAGGAAAGGGAGTTACTCGACGACGGTCAGGCCCTTGCGCAGCTTGACCAGCGTCCGCGACAGCAGACGCGAGACGTGCATCTGGGAGATGCCCAGCTCGTCACCGATCTCCGACTGCGTCATGTTCGCGACGAAGCGCAGCGAGAGGATCTGGCGGTCGCGGGTCGGCAGCGAGGCGATCAGGGGCTTGAGGGATTCGACGTACTCGATTCCCTCCAGGCCGTGGTCCTCGTAACCGATCCGGTCGGCCAGCGCGCCCTCGGAGTCGTCCTCCTCCGGCTGGGCGTCCAGCGAGCTCGCCGTGTAGGCGTTGCTCGCGGCCATGCCCTCGACGACCTCTTCCTTCGTGATGTCCAGGCGCTCGGCCAGCTCCGCCACGGTGGGGGAGCGGTCCAGCTGCTGGGCCAGTTCGTCGCCCGCCTTCGCCAGGTCCAGGCGGAGCTCCTGGAGGCGGCGCGGGACCCGGACGGACCAGGACGTGTCACGGAAGAAGCGCTTGATCTCGCCGATGATCGTCGGCATCGCGAAGGTCGGGAACTCGACGCCCCGGCTGAGCTCGAAGCGGTCGATGGCCTTGATCAGGCCGATCGTGCCGACCTGGATGATGTCCTCCATCGGCTCGCTGCGGGTGCGGAACCGGGAGGCGGCGAACTTGACCAGGGCCAGGTTCAGTTCCACCAGGGTGTTGCGGACATAGGCGTGTTCGTGGGTTCCCTCTTCGAGGGATTCGAGACGCTGGAAGAGCGTCTTCGACAGGGCCCTGGCATCCAGCGGCCCCACCTCGTCGTACGGCGGGATCTCGGGAAGGTCGGAAAGGCTGTCGGGCCGCTCCGTGGACGTCGGCGCACTGGCCGCCGCTCCGCTTCCGGTTCCTGTCTCGATCTGCTCGGGCGGGGGTGTCGACGCCGCGACCTGTTGGGTCCGGGTACGCGTCTCGTCGAGCCGGGGTGACATGGTCTCCTCCATCGTTCTCGGCATATGGCTGCCGATGCCGATACGTGTTCCTGCGGTGAAGCGGCGCCTCCAAAGCCGGTGGTGGGCGGACGGTGGTCGGATGTGTCCCTACTAGCCCTACCCGCTCGCGACGGGCCCGTGCAAGTGCCTTATGTCCGAATAAGACCAGTTCAGGGCGTTGTTCGACTACCCGTGCGTGTGAAGAAGGCGTAGTGTTCTGCTGCTGCCGTGGGCATACCGCGCAGCCTTGACGCGGCCTTAAGGTGCGCTTGAGTCAGATAGAACACACCGGCGCGGTGCGTGAAGACGGAACGCGCCGAGCAGGACCAGAAGAAGCAGGACCAGCGGGACCGGCAGGGCCCGTCAGTACGGGCAGGGCCTGCCGGGGCGAAGCAGTACCAGGCAGTACCAGTAGCAGAATGACGACGGCGAAAAGGGACGGGCATGGACCGCGGGACGGTCGGCAGCGCGAACCGGGGCCGGCTTCAGGTCGAAGTGCGGACCGAAGGCCGGAACGAGATCGTGACTCCGGCGGGTGAGCTGGATCACCACACGGCCGAACTGCTTCGGGAGCCCCTGGAGCAGGCGCTCGACGACGGGCGGACACGCCTCGTGATCGACTGCTCGCTGCTCGAATTCTGCGACTCCACGGGGCTCAACGTGCTGCTCGGCGCCCGCCTCAAGGCGGAGGCCGCCGGCGGCGAGGTGCACCTGGCGGGCATGCAGCCCGTGGTGGCCCGCGTCTTCGAGATCACCGGGGCGGAGGCCGTCTTCACCGTGCACGACACACTGGAGGACGCCCTCGCCACGACCCCCGGCAGTTGACACCGGCCGGACCCTTCCTGCGCACCGCGTGAAGCGTGTGGCGCGGCCCGTGGCGAAATCGTGGGTGTTCTCACGGTTCGGTCGGGCAGGAGGACTCACAGACCCTGCAAACGACGACTTGGTGAATCGGTGAGGTGAAACGCTGATGAGCACCCCCCGGCAGCATTCGCCGGGCGACCTCGGCCCCGAGCCGGACGGCATCGCCCCTGGTGCCTCCGGCGACGCCTCCGCCGTCGCGGAGGGCGCGACCGAGGCCCCTGCCGGGGTGAGGGCCGCGTCGCCGACGGGTGCTCCCGCGCCGTCCGTGTCCGGACCGCCCCCGCCCCTGTCGTCCGCTCCCGCCCCCGCTTCCGCTTCCGGCGATGTCTTCGCCGTGCCGGTCGACGTGCCCGTGGCGGAGTCGTCGCTCGGTACGGCCGCGCCGCTCTCGTCCGCCCCCGTCGCCTCCTTCGGTGTGCCCGGCTCCCCTGTCGGCGGAGCGGGAGGCCCCGCCTTCGACGCGGCCTCCGCGAACGCCCTGCGGCCGGGCGTCGGCGCCACCCCCGGAGCAGGAAGCGGTACGGGTGGGTCCGCCGACACCATCGCAGCCGCCGAAGCCGCGGGCCAGCTCCGCTCCCTCCCCCTGAACGGGGCCAGCGGGATCGTCCCTCTCGCCCGCGACTTCACCCGTCAGGCGCTGTACGACTGGGGCTGGCTCCCCGCGTCCACCGCCGACCGGCGCGCAGCGGCCGAGGACGTCCTCCTCGTCGTCTCCGAACTCGTCACCAACGCCTGCCTGCATGCCGAGGGCCCCGACTCCCTGCGCGTCGCCAGCGACGGCAAGGTGCTCCGCCTGGAGGTCACCGACCGCAGCGGCGGCGAGCCCGCACCCCGCACCCCGCACCGCGCGGGACGCCCCGGCGGCCACGGCATGTTCATCGTCCAGCGCCTCTGCCTGGACTGGGGCGTCGCCCGGGTCTCCGAGGACTCCGCCGTCCCCGGAAAGACGGTCTGGGCGGAACTGGCCGTCCCCGCCTAGCAGTTGGCTCGACGCTTCCCCGTCGGGCCGCGACCCCTGTTGTTGGAGAGCACGTCGATACGGCGTGCTCTTTGTCTTCCCCTCGTCAGGTCACCGGCGTACCTTGAGCGACCAATCTGATGCGCCGTCAGTAACCTGGCCGACCGTGCCCGGCCCGGTACCCGGCGACGCTCCGGCGTACGAGGGGATCACGAGGTGTCGTACCAGAAGCAGATGCGGACGCTGACCCGCAGGCCGGGCGCCCTGGCGCTCGCGACCGCGGTCGCGAGCTCGGTGGTGCTGATCGCCGCCCCCACCGCGCAGGCCGACGTCGTCGACGTCGACTACCAGTGCAAGACCCCGATCGGGAACAAGGGGGCGGTCTCCCCGATCGACATCAAGGCGGTCAAGAGCGGCAGCGGCTACACCCTCACCATGTCCTTCAAGAAGGGCGTCTCCTCCAGCCCGGTGGAGCTGGGCAAGGGGGCGATGAAGCCGAACGCGGTCATCAAGGTCGGCGGCGCGGACAGCGGCCAGGTCGCCGTGGCCGGACCCGCCAACACGTCGGCCCTCCCCGCCAACGCACCCATCAGGATCAGCGACCTGTCCGGGACCTACACCCCGAAGAAGAGCGGCAAGGTCACCTTCACCGCGGGCGTCCTCACCATCATGGCCCTCGGCACCACGACCACCTGCACCCCCTCCAACAACCCCAAACCCGCACTGGAGTTGGAGGTGAAGGGCTCGGGCGGCCCGGGCGGCTCCGGCGGTACGTCCGACGGCTCCGGCGGTACGTCCCAGAGCGCGCCGTCCGGCGGCGGGCTTCCCAAGACCGGGCCGCTCGACTCGGCCGTCGCACTCGGCACCCTCGGCGGCACCGTCCTCCTCGCCGGAGCGGCCGGAACCCTCTGGCTGACCCGGCGCAACCAGCGGTGCGCCACGAGCCCGACGAACTGACCGGCGGAGCGACGCGTGCGCCACCGCCACATCCCGCTCACCGCAGTCCTGTTGGGGCTGTTCGGGCTGTTCGGGCTGTTCGGGATGGTGTACGTCGCCGGGCCCGCGCCCGCCGCCCATGCCGCCGACGCGTGGACGGCGGGCCCGGCGGCCGGTGGCGGCACCGGCCCGGGCAAGGGCGGACGCCCGTACTTCTACCTCCAGGGCGCCCCCGGCACCGTCTTCGAGGACAAGCTGTCCCTCACCAACCCCGGCCGCACGCCCCGCACGGTCCGGCTGCGCGCCGAGGATGCCGAAGGGGCGTGGATCGCGCTCGCCGCCAAGGAGGTGACGGTGCCGCCGCGCACCCGGGCGGACGTGCCGTTCACGGTGACCGTCCCGGCCGCCGCCCAGCCGGGCGACCACCCCGGAGCGGTCGTCGCCTCCTCGACGGACGGCCGCGAGCAGCGCGCCGAGGTCCGACTGCGGGTCAGCGGGCCCACGTTGGCCGCGCTCTCCGTTGAAGACGTCCGCATCGAGGACGGACTCATCCGGTACGCCCTGGTCAACCGGGGCAACACCACCCTCACGCCGTACGTCTCGGTCCGCGTCGACGGCGCACTCGGGGGCGAGCTGCTGCGCCGGGACGCCCGCGAGATGAAGGAACTTGCCCCCGGCCGTCGCGCCGAACTGGCCGAGGTCTGGACCGAAACGCCCGCCCTCGACCGGGCCCGCGCCCGCCTCACCGTCACCGCCGGGCCCGGCATCCGCGAGGAGGGCAGCGCGGCGGCGACGTTCGTCGCGTGGGGCCCGGCGCTGGGCATCGGCGGGGGAACGGCCGCACTGATCGCGGCGGGCGCGCTGGGGATCGTACGACACAGGAGGACGAGGGACGCGGATGAGGGTTAGCCGGAGCGTGACGACGGTGGTGGCCCTGGTGGCAACCGTGCTGATTCTGCTGGGAGGTGGGTCTTCCGGGTCGGCCGGGGCCGTGTCCGTGGCCGCCGAGAAGCCGGGCGTCACCCTCTCCAAGGGAGAGGCGGGCAAGGGCGGCGAGATCACCGTCAAGGGCAGCGGATGGCGGCCCGAGGCCCTGCTGATGCTGCTGATCTGCGGCGAGGCGTCCCCCGCCACCGGCGTGCCCGGCGGCACCAACTCCTGCGCCAACGCCGAAGGCCGCGCCGTCACCACCGACGCCAAGGGCCGCTTCACCCGCGAGCTGGAGGTCGCCGAACCGCCCAAGCCGTGCCCCTGCGTCGTGCACGTCGCGACCGTCCAGGGCCAACAGGCTTCCTTCGACGCCGAGTTCAGGGTCGCCGGGCATCCCGTCGCGCCGCTCCCGAAGCCCGCGCCCGACGCCGGAAGGCTCGCGGTGGTGCGCCCCGCCGTACGGCTCGACGGGTCGGGGTCCCTGCTGACCTGGTTCGGCGCGCCCGAGGCCAGGAAGGTCGTGCTGAGGCTCGGCAACCTCGGGTCAGCGCCCGTCGTCGACCCGGTCTTCCGGGTCGGCACCTCGCACGGCGTGTTCGCCCCTTCGTGGGAGGAGCGGCAGTGGCGCGGCACGATCAGCCCCGGCAAGGAGGCCGAGGTCGCCCTTGCCGTGCAGCTCCCGGCGGGCGCGCACGGCGACTACCTCGTCTCGGTGAAGTACGGGACCACGGTCATGGCCGCCCAGCCGTGGGGCGTGGACCGGCCGTGGGGCGTGGTCCTGTTCTGGGTGCTGCTGGCGGTCGTGGTCCCGGCGGGGCTCTTCCGGCTCGGGATGGCGGTGGTGGACCGGGTGCGGCCCCAGACCGGGGCGGGGGCCGGGCGGCGGGCGCCGCGCATGCCCAGGACGCCGCCGCGCCACCGCACCGTACGAGGTCCGGGGTTCGGCGTGCCGCCCGGAGCGGGGGCTTCGGAGGAGCCGGAAGGCCCGCCGACCGCCGCCGTTCCGCTGCCCTGGTTCACCCCGGACAGCGCTCCGAAGCCGCCGCCCGCCCCGGACCCGCCGACCTTCCCGCACAAGGCCCCGCCGAGCCCGCCCGCCTTGCCCGCCGCGCCCGCACAGGTTTCCGCACCGCACGAGAGCACCGCCAACTCCCCTACTTCGAAAGGCAGTTCGTGAAGACGCAATGGAGGATGGGTGCGACAGGACTCGCACTGATGCTCACCGGTGCGGGAGTCCTGCTGGCCGCACCCCCCGCGACGGCCGCCGACGTCGCGTACAGGACGGAGTGCATTCCGCCGCCCATCTCGGGCCTCCCGCCGGTCCAGGGCACCACCAGGGCGTCCGTGACCGCGCCCGCCACGGCGAAGGTCGGCGACGAGATCGAGGTCGTCTGGAAGACGGTCGGGGCCGCATCCAAGAACCCCGACGTCCTCAACCTCGACAAGGACACCGTCAAACCGTCCGGCACGATCAAGGTCGGGGGAGCGGGGGCCGGTGAGCTGAAGCTGGAGGGGCCCCGGCAGAATCCGCCGATCCCCAAGAACAGCCCGATGGTGCTGCCCGACATGAAGGGCAAGCTGAAGCTGACCAAGGCGGGCGACGTCACGCTGACCCCCGGCGCGTACACGATCAACGTCAGCAAGCCGCTGTCGACCGACACCACGTGCACGCCGAAGGAGGAGGTCAGGCCCTCGGTGACGATCAAGGTGACGGACGGCGGGGGCGGCACCTCGGGCGGCACCGCGGCCGGTGGCACGACGTCCGGCGGCGGTACGTCCTCCAACGGCGGGACCACGTCGACCGGTGGCACCACGTCGAATGGCGGGACCACATCGACCGGTGGGACCACTTCGACCGGTGGCGGCGGCGACGGCAAGACCGACTTCCCCGGCAAGGAGGTCTCCGTCGATTACGCCTGCACGCCCCCCGGACCCGTCGGCATCAAGACCAAGATCACCGTCAATGCCAAGAAGGACGGCGGCGGTTACGCCCTCACCGTCGCCACCGCCAAGGGCGTCATGAACAGCCCCGCCGCCCTCCCCGCAGGCGCGCTCAAGCCGTCCATGCGGCTCACCCTGGGCGGCGCCGACAAGGGCAGTGCGAACGTCACGGGCCCCGGCAACAAGGACCCCCTGGAGCAGGGCAAGCCGGTCGACCTCCCCGAGATGACCGGCACGTACGAGCCCGGCGCGAGCGGCAGGGCGACCCTGGCCCCCGGCACCCTGACCATCGACGTCACCCTCGGCGGCCAGAAGATCGCCATTCCCTGCACGGTCAAGGGCGCGGCCCCCGTCTCCCTCGAACTCGACACCGCCGCCCAGCCGGGCGGCGCGAGCGGCGGCGGAGACTCGGGCTCGGGCTCGGGCTCGGCTTCCGGCTCTGACGGCGGTACGTCCTCCGCGGGCGCGGCCGGAGGCGACCTCGCCGACACCGGGGCCGAGGACGACGGCGCCCTGCGCGCCCTCGCCCTGGTCGCCGGAACCGTCATCCTCCTCGGAGGCGCGGTCTTCACCTTCACGCCGTGGCGGCGGTTGAGGGGCACCCGGTAACCACCCGGGACACGACCGCGGAAACTGCGGAGGGCCGCCGCACCGAATCCGGTGCGGCGGCCCTCCGTACGTACGAGACGTACGAACTACGAACCGCAGGTCAGCGGACCTCGCCCATCAGCGCACGGACCTTGTTGCGCGACATCCAGATCAGGAAGCCCGCCACGACGGCCGCGGCGGCCTCGAAGACGACGACGCCCGGGCTGTTGAGGTCGACCCCGGCGACGGACAGCATGCCCGTCACGCTGTCACCGGCGGTGACGGCGAGGAAGAAGACACCCATCATCTGCGAGGCGTACTTCGCCGGAGCCATCTTGGTGGTCAGCGACAGACCCACCGGGGAGAGGCACAGCTCGGCCACGGTGTGCATCAGGAAGATCAGCACCAGCCACCACATGGTGACCTTCGTGCCGTCGGTCGCCAGGTTCATCGGGATGAGGAACACGAAGAACGAGGCGCCGGCGACCACCAGGGCGATGGCGAACTTCACGATCGTGCTGGGCTCGCGGTTGCGCTTGGCCAGCGCCAGCCAGACGGCGGCGGCGACCGGGGCGAGCAGCATGATGAAGCCCGGGTTCAGCGCCTGGAAGAAGGTGTTCGGCATGTCCCAGCCGAAGATGCTGCGCTCGGTCTTGGAGTCACCGAACAGCGACAGCGTCGACGCGCCCTGGTCGAAGATCATCCAGAAGACCGCGGCGGCCACGAAGAAGTAGATGAACGCCGTCATCTTGGTCTGCTCTTCGCCGGACAGGTCCTTGTCCCGCTTGATCTTGACCAGCACCGCGATCGGGATCAGCAGACCGGCCAGGATGATCGGGACGAGCACCCAGTTCTTGGTGAGCGTGAAGACGTCGGTGAGGCCGACCAGCAGGTAGAAGGCCGCGATCACGGCGACGCACACGAGCGCCTTGGTGATGACGGCGCGCTTCTCGTCCGACGACAGCGGGTTCGGAGCCCGGTCGTCCGCCTTGTCGAAGCCGCGGGAGCCGATCAGGAAGGTGATCGAGCCGATCGCCATGCCGACCGCCGCCAGGCCGAAGCCGAGGTGCCAGTTGACCTTCTCGCCGAGCCAGCCGATGGCGAAGGGCGCGACCACGGCACCGAGGTTGATGCCCATGTAGAAGATCGTGAAGCCGCCGTCGCGGCGGATGTCCTTCGGGTCCTTGTAGAGGTGGCCGACCATCGTGGAGATGTTGGCCTTCAGCAGACCCGAACCGACCGCGATCAGACACAGACCGACGAAGAACATGATCTGCCCCGGCAGCGCCAGGGAGAGGTGTCCTGCGACGATCACGAAGCTCGCGATCTGGACCGTCTTGCGGGCGCCCCAGACACGGTCGCCGAACCAGCCGCCGGGCATGGCCATGAGGTACACCATGGCCACGTAGACGGAGTAGATGGCCGTGGCCGTGGCCGCGGTCATCGCGAGGCCGCCGCCCTGGCTTCCGGTCGCCGCGTCGGCGCCGCCGGAAACGAGGTACATCACGAGCAGTGCCCGCATGCCGTAGTAGGAGAACCGCTCCCACATCTCGGTCATGAAGAGAGTGGCCAGGCCGCGGGGGTGGCCGAAGAAGGCCGTGTCCTCGGCTGCTGCGCCGGGGGATTCCTTCGTCAGGCTGGACGCCATGGTCGATCCTTGCTTGCTCGGGACGCGTCCGCGATGCAGTTCTCGGGTACGCGCCCGGTGGGGGGCAGCCGGCACCGGAGCGGTGGGTGCCGCTCCGGGATCCACGCCCCGCATCGCATCGTCGCGCGCGGGGCCCGGCCCTAGGTCATTCACTTGCCGTCAGGATCGGTGAATCCGATCAAGCACACAAAAGGGCCTGTGGCAGTCATTGCCGCCAAAGGCCCCCGATTAGTGCAACAAACGTGTTCGACACCTTACGACACGACAGTGCGGCATATGGAAGGACTTGAGAGATGGATCACAGGTATTCATGGAACTATCTCCCCGCATTCAAAGGTCCTCCATCTGAATAAGGCACACACCTCCAGGCGTTCCCCATTCCTTGACGATCACTCCCGGGGCACCGGCCGCGCCGACTAACATTCCCCTCATGACCCGTGTACTGCTCGCCGAGGACGACGCATCCATTTCGGAGCCACTGGCCCGCGCACTGCGTCGAGAGGGCTACGAGGTCGAGGTCCGCGAGGACGGACCGACCGCCCTGGACGCCGGACTCCAGGGGGGCATCGACCTCGTCGTGCTCGACCTGGGCCTCCCCGGCATGGACGGCCTGGAGGTCGCCCGCAGGCTGCGCGCCGACGGCCACACCGTGCCGATCCTGGTGCTGACCGCCCGCGCCGACGAGGTGGACACCGTCGTCGGGCTCGACGCCGGCGCCGACGACTACGTCACCAAGCCCTTCCGCCTCGCCGAACTCCTCGCCCGGGTACGGGCCCTGCTGCGGCGCGGCGCCTCCGAGCCCGCCCCGGCCCCCGCCACGCACGGCGTGCGGATCGACGTGGAGTCGCACCGCGCGTGGATGGGCGACGAGGAGCTCCAGCTCACCGCGAAGGAGTTCGACCTCCTGCGCGTACTGGTCCGGGACGCGGGCCGGGTCGTCACCCGCGACCAGCTGATGCGCGAGGTCTGGGACACCACCTGGTGGTCCTCCACCAAGACCCTCGACATGCACATCTCCTGGCTCCGCAAGAAGCTGGGCGACGACGCCGCGAACCCGCGCTACATCGCGACCGTCCGAGGCGTCGGCTTCCGCTTCGAGAAGAGCTGATCCGCCCCCACGACCAGGCATCCTTAGTGCCATGCGTCGCCGTCTGATCAATTCCACGCTCGCCGTGGTGCTCGTCGTCATCGCCGTCTTCGGGGTCTCCCTCGTCATCGTCGAGACCCGCACCATCAGCAACAGCGCCCAGGAGTCCGTCGACTCCGAGGCGCTGCGGCTGGTGAGCGTCGTCGAGGGCCGCCTCGTCGGCACCGGCACCGTGAGCCGCGAGGTCCTCGTCAAGCAGATCGGCGGCCACCGGTACGCCCGTATCGACATTCCCGGCCAGCGGCCCATAGAGATCGGCGCCCGCCCCACCGACGGCGTCATCGAGGGCAGCGCCACCGGCGAGCGCGGCGAGACCGTCACCGTCATGGAGTCCCGGTCCACCGTCACCCGCGAGGTCGGCCGCACCCTGCTGATCATCGGCGCGGTCGCCCTGCTGGCCGTGGTCGCCGCCGTCCTCCTCGCCGTACGGCAGGCCAACCGCCTCGCCTCCCCGCTCACCGACCTCGCCGAGACCGCCGAACGCCTCGGCTCCGGCGACCCCCGCCCCCGCCACAAGCGGTACGGCGTCCCCGAGCTCGACCGCGTCGCCGACGTCCTGGACTCCTCCGCCGAACGCATCGCCCGCATGCTCACGGCCGAGCGACGCCTGGCCGCCGACGCCTCCCACCAGCTCCGTACGCCGCTCACCGCGCTCTCCATGCGGCTGGAGGAGATCACCCTCACCGACGAGCTGGACACGGTGAAGGAGGAGGCGACGATCGCCCTCACCCAGGTCGAGCGCCTCACCGACGTCGTGGAGCGCCTCCTCACCAACTCCCGCGACCCGCGCACCGGCTCCGCCGTCGCCTTCGACCTCGACGAGGTCGTCAAGCAGCAGATCGAGGAGTGGCGGCCCGCCTACCGCAGCGCCGGGCGGGCGATCGTACGGTCGGGAAAGAACGACCTGCGGGCCGTCGGCACCCCGGGCGCGGTCGCCCAGGTCCTCGCCGCACTGATCGAGAACTCCCTCATGCACGGCGGCGGCACCGTCGCCCTGCGGTCCCGGGTCACCGGCAACCAGGCCGTCATCGAGGTCACCGACGAGGGCCCCGGTGTCCCCGTCGACCTCGGCGCGCGCATCTTCGAGCGCACGATCAGCGGCCGCAACTCCACCGGCATCGGCCTCGCCGTCGCCCGCGACCTCGCGGAGGCCGACGGCGGACGCCTGGAACTCCTCCAGCAGAAGCCCGCCGTCTTCGCGCTCTTCCTCAGCACGGTGGTGCCCGACAGCAGGGCCGCCGACGAGGGCGGCAAGACGATCAGGTGAGGCGGGGCGAGACGATCAGGCGAGGTGGGAGCGAGACGATCAGGTGAGGCGGGAGCGGGACGATCAGGTGAGGCGAGGGGCGACGGGCTCCGGCTTCACAGGGACGGCGCTCTCGTCCTCTTCCTCCAGAAATCGCTCGGCCTGCGCGACCGCCTCCTTGGCCGGGAGGGTCTTGAACACCCACGTCCGGTACGACCAGAAGCGGAACAGGGTCGCCACCCCGATCCCGAACACCTTGAAGAAGTTGCTCTGGAGCGGGGTGTTCCAGCCGAAGGCGTACGTCGCCACGTACAGCAGCCCGTTCTCGATGACCGCCCCGACCGCGGTGAAGATCAGGAAGAGCGTCAGCTCCTTGGTCCGGCCGCTCTTGTCGCGGTCGCGGTAGGTGAAGTACCGGAAGCCGACGTAGTTGAAGAGGGCCGCGATCACGGTCGCGACGAGGCTGGCCCGCACCACCTGGAGGTCGGTGGTGTGCCGCAGTACGTTGAACGCCGCCATGTTGACGAGCAGCCCGAGCCCGCCGACCGCCCCGAACTTGGCGACCTCGCGCGCGAGCTGTTCGAGACGTGTGCGCAGCGTGGTACCGCCAGGCTCGCTCATGATCTGTGTCGACCCCGTTCGGTTGATGTCGTCAACCCAGCCATGCTAACCATCACTCCCCGGGTGTGACCCGGGGACGTGCACGGTCCGGCCACGCGGTGGCCGCCGTTCCCCGCCCCCCGCCACCGGCTCGCTTGTGCGTTCGTACGAAGGAGGGGGCGTCCCGGGTGGTGCATGCCTACGGATACCCTGGAAGAGTGACGTTTCCGGTAGTCGGTATGGTCGGCGGCGGTCAGCTCGCCCGCATGACCCACGAGGCGGGCATCCCCCTCGGCATCAAGTTCAAGCTCCTCAGCGACACCCCCCAGGACTCGGCGGCCCAGGTGGTGAGCGATGTCGTCGTGGGCGACTATCGCGACCTGGACACCCTCCGTGCGTTCGCCCGTGGCTGCGACGTGATCACTTTCGATCACGAACACGTCCCGACCGAACACCTGCGGGCCCTGGAGGCCGACGGCATCCCCGTCCGCCCCGGCCCCGACGCGCTGATCCACGCCCACGACAAGGGGGTGATGCGCGCGAAACTGACCGAGATCGGCGCCCCCTGCCCCCGGCACCGCATCGTCGCCGACCCGGCGGACGTGACGGCGTTCGCGGAGGAAGGGGACGGCTACCCGGTCATCCTCAAGACCGTGCGCGGCGGCTACGACGGCAAGGGCGTGTGGTTCGTCCGCTCCGAGGCCGACGCGGCGGCCCCCTTCCTCGCCGGAGTCCCGGTCCTCGCCGAGGAGAAGGTCGACTTCGTCCGCGAGCTCGCCGCCAACATCGTGCGCTCCCCGCACGGGCAGGCCGTCGCGTACCCGGTCGTCGAGTCCCAGCAGGTCGACGGCGTCTGCGACACGGTCATCGCCCCGGCCCCCGACCTGTCCGACGAGCTCTCGGGCCAGGCCCAGCAGCTCGCCATCCGCATCGCCGCCGAACTGAACGTCGTCGGCCACCTCGCCGTCGAACTCTTCGAGACGAGGGACGCCGACGGCAATCCCGGCATCCTCGTCAACGAACTCGCGATGCGCCCGCACAACTCCGGCCACTGGACCCAGGACGGCGCGATCACCTCGCAGTTCGCCAACCACGTCCGCGCCGTCCTCGACCTCCCCCTCGGCGACCCGCGCCCGCGCGCCCGCTGGACGGTCATGTGCAACGTGCTCGGCGGCGACTACCCCGACATGTACAAGCCGTACCTGCACGTCATGGCCCGCGACCCGCAGGCGAAGATCCACATGTACGGCAAGGACGTGAAGCCCGGCCGCAAGATCGGCCACGTCAACACCTACGGCGACGACCTGGACGACGTGCTCGACCGCGCACGTCACGCCGCCGGCTACCTCCGAGGAACGATCACCGAATGACTGCTACCGCCCCGCTCGTCGGCATTGTCATGGGCTCCGACTCGGACTGGCCCGTCATGGAGGCGGCGGCGACCGCCCTCGCCGAGTTCGAGATCCCGTACGAGGTCGACGTCGTCTCCGCACACCGGATGCCGCACGAGATGATCGCGTACGGCGAGCACGCGGCCGACCGCGGCCTGAAGGCGATCATCGCGGGCGCGGGCGGCGCGGCCCACCTGCCGGGCATGCTCGCCTCGGTCACCCCGCTCCCGGTCATCGGCGTCCCCGTCCCCCTGAAGTACCTGGACGGCATGGACTCCCTCCTGTCCATCGTGCAGATGCCCGCGGGCGTTCCCGTCGCCACGGTGTCCGTCGCGGGCGCACGCAACGCGGGCCTCCTCGCGGCCCGCATCCTGGCCGCGTTCGACCCGGCCCTGCTGACCCGGATGCAGGAGTTCCAGCAGGACCTGAACGCCCAGGCCACCGAGAAGGGCAAGCGCCTGCGCACCAAGGCCATGGGCAGCCCGGACTCCTTCGGCTTCGGCAAGTGAGCGCGATGAGCGATCTGACCGCCGCCCACGCCCTCCTCGACGACTTCCCCGTCGTCGACGGCCACAACGACCTCCCCTGGGCGCTGCGCGAGCAGGTCCGCTACGACCTGGACCGCCTCGACATCGCGGCCGACCAGTCCGCCCACCTCCACACGGACCTGGCCCGGTTGCGGTCGGGCCGCGTGGGCGCGCAGTTCTGGTCGGTCTACGTCCGCACCGACCTCACCGGCGACTCGGCGGTCAGCGCCACCCTCGAACAGGTCGACGTCGTCGCCCAGCTCATCGCCCGCTACCCGGACCACCTGGTCCGGGCCCTGACGGCGGACGACATGGAGGCGGCCCGCCGCGACGGCCGCATCGCCTCCCTGATGGGCGCCGAGGGCGGCCACTCCATCAACAACTCCCTGGCCACCCTGCGCGCGCTGCACACGCTGGGCGTCCGCTACATGACGCTGACCCACAACTCGAACATCCCCTGGGCGGACTCGGCGACGGACGCCCCCGCCTGCGGCGGTCTGACCGCCTTCGGCCGCGAGGTCGTCCGCGAGATGAACCGCGTCGGCATGCTCGTCGACCTGTCGCACGTCGCCGCCTCCACCATGCGCGCGGCCCTGGAGACGACCGAAGCCCCGGTCGTCTTCTCCCACTCCTCCGCGCGTGCGGTCTGCGACCACCCCCGCAACATCCCGGACGACGTCCTGGCGGCCCTCCCCGCCAACGGCGGCGTCGCGATGGCCACTTTCGTCCCGAAGTTCATCCTCCCGGAGGCGGTCGCCTGGACGGCCCGCGCGGACGAGAACATGCGCGCCCACGGCCTGCACCACCTGGACACCACCGCCGATGGCATGAAGGTCCAGCACGCCTTCGAGGCGGCGAACCCCCGCCCGATGGCCACCGCCTCGACGGTCGCCGACCACCTCGACCACATGCGCGAGGTCGCGGGCGTCGACCACATCGGCATCGGCGGCGACTACGACGGCACGGCGTTCACCCCGGCGGGCCTGGAGGACGTCACCGGCTACCCGAACCTGATCGCCGAGCTCCTGGGCCGGGGCTGGTCCACGTCCGACCTCGCCAAACTCACCTGGCAGAACGCGGTACGCGTCCTCCGCGACGCCGAATCCGTCGCCCACACCCTCCAGTCCCACCGGGGCCCCTCCAACGCGACCCTGGAGCAGCTGGACGGCTGACCAGCCGGTGGGGCTGGAGCGGACCGCGCGGCTGGTCTCGGTACGTGCGGGTGCGTCGCGGTTGGTCGCGCCCGCGCGGCGCAGCCGCACAGTGATACAGCCCCGCGCCCCTTGCTCCGCCTCCGGCCCCGTTCTCGCCCCCCGAGCGGTATCGGGCCGGGCCCGCAGTGCCCGCCCGCCCCCGGGCTCGGCCGGTCTGTTCCGCTTCGGCCGAGTCCGGCTAGCGCAGAGGTGTGCCGGGCTCGTGGAGGGCGGCCATCAGGGCGCGCAGTGCTGCGGGAGCGGTCCGTACGACCCGCTCCGGGGAGTCGGACTCCCGCAGCAGGAGCGTTTCCCGCGTGTGCGGTGCGGCGATCTCCACGCACTCCTGCCCGGCGTCGCTGCCGGAGAAGCTGGACTTCTGCCACACCAGTTCTGACACGGGGAACCTCTCGTCTACGCAAGCCCGTTGGCCGCCGCACGAATTGCGGCAAGCGACGGCTCCGGACCCAGGGCGGTCGCCCGTAGCGTATCGAACACCGATCGGAATGCCTGAACGCCGTCGTCGTCCTCCACGTACACAGGCGACGCGGCGTTGTCGAGGAGCACAACATCCATGCCGGGAACGGGAGTTCCGAAGACGAGGAAGGGGCCGTCGAGCCCTCGGTGCGCTCCTGCCTCGTACGGCATGACCTGGAGCGTGGCGCGCCCGGATTCCGCAATGGCGGCAAGGTGCCTCAACTGGCCCTGCATGACGGAGGTTCCCCCGATGCGGGCTTTGAGTACGGGCTCGTACAGGACGGCCCAGAACTCGGGAGCCCCTTCCTGGTCGAGTACCGCCTGCCTCGCGGTCCGCGCCTCGATCTGCCGGGCGATGTCCTCCTCCGACGCGGCCACGCGCCCGTGGCGGAAGAACGCCCGCATGTAGTCGGGGGTTTGCAGCAGGCCGGGTACCAGAACCGTCTGCCAGGCATGGATGGACGTGGCCTTCGCTTCGAGCTGCGCCACGTCGGCGAATCCCGGCGGCAGTACGTTCCCGTACCGGTTCCACCAGCCGCGCCGGTTGCCTTCCTTGGCCATCTCGACCAAGGCGTCGATCAATGCGCGGTCGGACATCCCATAGGCCCTGAGCAGCACGCGCAGCTCAACTGGGCGGATTCCGCTCAGGCCAGACTCGATCCGGCTGACCTTCCCCTTGCCGCACTCCAGGATCTCGCCAGCCTGATCCCCCGAGAGGCCCGCGGCCTCGCGCAGTCTGCGCAGTTCGGCACCGAGACGCTTCTGCCTGACGGTGGGGTTTCTCCTGGGTGGCATGCCGACTCCCTTGTTGTTAGCGCCAGTTGAGTCTTCCGGCAAGCCCCTCTCGCGTCTAGTCACACGGTCGAGTGAAGCTACCGCAGAACGTTGCACCTTTGAGAGTTCGACTTCTACCTTCATTGGCAGAGCGCTCACCGACGCCCCTCCTGACTCCGGAAGAGCACCCATCGCCGCACTCCATGCGGACGAGGGCATGGCCACCGCACGAGGCCGCGTACCCCAACACTCCGTCCTGCGAAGGGAATTGCCGCATGGAGAGCAACCCGGAATCGATCGCTCCTCCCGACTCATGGGAGTACACCCTCACCCTGCCGCACAGCGCCATCGGCCCCGGCGTCGCCCGCAGTACGGTCCGGTCGATCCTCGTCCGGCACGCACTCGACGGCCTCGCGGACACCGCCGAGCTGCTGACCGGCGAACTGTGCGGCAACGCCTACCGCCACACCGTCGGCCCCGCGAGCGTTCGGGTGAGCTGGCGGAAGCGGACGTTGTACGTCGGCGTCCGTGACACCAGCAACGCCCTGCCCCGGCAGGCCCGGCCGGACGGGAGCTTCGAGGACGGCCGGGGGCTGCTCCTGGTGAGCCTCTGCGCGCATGCCTGGGGCAGCCGTCCAGCGAACCCGGGCAAGGTGACCTGGTTCGAGCTGCGGGAGTGATCCGGCGCGGGGCCCGGACGGCGAACAGCCCCCGGCGCCGGGCCGGGGGCTGTGCTGTCTGCGCTGGTCAGGACCTACTTGGGCAGGTTCCGCGCCATCACGATGCGCTGGACCTGGTTCGTTCCTTCGTAGATTTGTGTGATTTTCGCGTCGCGCATCATCCGCTCCACCGGGTAGTCCCGCGTGTAGCCGTACCCGCCGAGGAGCTGGATCGCGTCCAGCGTGATCTCCATGGCCGCGTCCGACGCGTAGCACTTCGCGGCAGCGCCGAAGAAGGTCAGGTCCTCCTTCTCGCCCCCGGCGGACACGCGCTCCGACTTGGCCGCAGCCGCGTAGGTGAGCTGGCGGGCCGCCTCCAGCTTCATGGCCATGTCCGCGAGCATGAACTGCACGCCCTGGAAGTCGCCGATCGGCTTGCCGAACTGCTTGCGCTCCTGGACGTAACCCTTGGCGTAGTCGAGAGCGCCCTGCGCGATGCCGAGCGCCTGGGCGGCGATCGTGATGCGGGTGTGGTCCAGGGTCTTCATCGCCGTGGCGAAGCCCGTGCCCTCCTCGCCGATCATGCGGTCGGCCGGGATGCGCACGTTGTCGAGGTAGACCTCGCGGGTCGGCGAGCCCTTGATGCCGAGCTTCTTCTCCGGCGCACCGAAGGAGACCCCCTCGTCGGACTTCTCCACGACGAAGGCGGAAATGCCCTTCGAGCGCTTCTCGGGGTCCGTGACGGCCATGACCGTGTAGTACTCGGACTCGCCCGCGTTCGTGATCCAGCGCTTCACACCGTTGAGGACCCAGTAGTCGCCGTCACGGACCGCGCGCGTCTTCATGCCCGCCGCGTCCGAGCCCGCGTCGGGCTCGGAGAGGCAGTACGAGAACATCGCTTCACCCTTGGCCAGCGGGGCCAGGTACTTCTTCTTCAGGTCCTCGGAGCCGGAGAGGATCACCGGCAGCGAGCCCAGCTTGTTGACGGCCGGGATCAGCGAGGAGGAGGCGCAGACGCGGGCCACCTCCTCGATCACGATGACCGTCGCCAGGGCGTCCGCGCCCGCGCCGCCGAACTCCTCGGGGACGTGCACCGCCTGGAGGTCCGCCGCGACCAGCGCGTCCAGGGCCTCGCGCGGGAAGCGGGCGTTCTCGTCGACCTCGGCCGCGTACGGGGCGATCTTCGCCTCGGCGAGCGCGCGCACCGTGTCGCGGAGCATGTCGTGCTCCTCGGACGTCCGGTACAGGTCGAAATCGGGCGAACCTGCCAAGGTCTCTCAACTCCCCAAGGGTGCTAACTACCGTTAAGTAACCATGATTTTAGAGGGTGGGGGTCGGCTGTGGATACGTGAGTTTGCCGACAGGTCCCGACCCCGGGCAGAACCTCCCCTTACGGGCACCCGGATATGCTCGGGCGCGTTGTCCCGCCCGTACCTCTAGGAGCACCACATGGCCCTCAGGATCACCGTGATCGGCACCGGCTACCTCGGCGCCACCCACGCCGCGGCGATGGCGGAGCTCGGGTTCGAGGTGCTCGGGCTCGACGTCGTGCCCGAGAAGATCGAGATGCTGGCCGCCGGGCGCGTCCCGATGTACGAACCGGGTCTTGAGGAGCTGCTCCACCAGCACGTGGCGGGGATCCCGGGCTCGACCGGGCGGCTGCGGTTCACGATGGACTGGGCGGAGGTGGGGGAGTTCGGCGACGTGCACTTCGTATGTACGAACACCCCGCAGAAGCACGGTGAGTACGCGTGCGACATGAGCTACGTGAACAGCGCGTTCGCCTCCCTCGCCCCGCACCTGAAGAGCGACGCGCTCGTGGTCGGCAAGTCGACCGTGCCCGTCGGGTCGGCGGCCCGGCTGAAGCAGCTGCTGGCCGAGCAGGCCCCCGAGGGCGTCGAGCTGGCGTGGAACCCGGAGTTCCTGCGCGAGGGCTTCGCGGTCCAGGACACCCTGCACCCGGACCGCCTCGTCGCCGGGGTCGAGAGCGAGCGCGCCGAGAAGATCCTGCGCGAGGTGTACGCCACCCCGATCGCGGAGGGCTCGCCCTTCGTGGTGACGGACTTCCCGACGGCGGAGCTGGTGAAGACCGCCGCGAACTCCTTCCTCGCGACGAAGATCTCGTTCATCAACGCCATGGCCGAGGTGTGCGAGGCCGCTGACGGCGACGTGGTGAAGCTGGCGGAGGCGATCGGGTACGACGAGCGGATCGGGCCCAAGTTCCTGCGGGCCGGGATCGGCTTCGGCGGCGGGTGCCTGCCGAAGGACATCCGCGCCTTCATGGCGCGCGCCGGCGAGCTCGGGGCCGACCAGGCGCTGACCTTCCTCCGCGAGGTCGACTCCATCAACATGCGCCGCCGCGGGCACATGGTCGAGCTGGCCAGGGAAGCGCTGGGTGACGCCGGCTTCCTCGGCCGCCGGGTCGCCGTGCTCGGCGCTACCTTCAAGCCGGACTCCGACGACGTACGGGACTCGCCCGCGCTGAACGTCGCCGGGCAGATCCACCTCCAGGGCGGCCAGGTCACCGTGTACGACCCCAAGGGCATGGCCAACGCCCGCCGGGTCTTCCCGACCCTCGGTTACGCCGACTCCGCCCTCGACGCGGTGCGCGGAGCTGACGTCGTGCTCCACCTCACCGAGTGGCGCGAGTTCCGCGACCTGGACCCGGCGGAGCTGGGCGCGGTCGTCGCGCGGAAGCTCATCCTGGACGGCCGCAACGCCCTCGACGCCGCCCAGTGGCGCGAGGCGGGCTGGAGCTTCCGCGCGATGGGCCGCCCCAGGGCCTGACGGCTCCCGGTCCCTAGGCGTCCAGGTCCTCGACGCGCGCCGTCGACGGGCTCCGGCGCTCCTGCGCGGCGCGTGCGGTGAACTCCGCGTCGCGCAGCACTCGCTGGAGGTTCTCCCAGGTCAGGCGGGCGAGGTCGGCCTCGGGCCAGCCCCGGTCCAGGAGTTCCGCGATGAGGTACGGGTAGGAGCCCGCGTCCCGCAGCGCCCCGGGGTGGACCGTGCCCGTGTCGTACGTACCGGAGAGTCCGACGCATCCCGGGCCCGCCAGGGAACGCACGTGGTCGAGGTGGTCGGCGACGTCCCGGACCGCCGGGCCCGTGCGGGCGGCGTCGAAGGGCACCATGCACAGGCCGCCGTTCTCGCGCAGGGCCGCCAGGACGTCGTCGGGGGCGTTGGCCGGGTGCGGGGTGACGGCGTGCGCGCCCGAACGGGTCAGGATCACCGGGGCGCGGGAGACCGTGAGCGTGGCGTGCATCGTCGCCGGGGCGGTGCCGCTGAGGTCGACGAGCATGCCGACCCGGTTCATCTCCCGTACGACTTCCTGGCCGAAGCGGGTGAGACCGGTGGGCGGCGCCCAGGTGACGCCGGTCAGCGTGAGGACGCGGACGCCGAGCGCGTGCAGGGCGCGCAGGGTGCCCAGCGAGGAGCCGATCGCGGGGGCCTCGGCGGGGCCGAGCAGGGAGGCGATGCGGCCGCAGCAGCGGGCGTCGCCGACCTCGCCCGAGTTCAGGGCGATGCGCAGGGCTTCCGGGTAGGCGGCGACCATGGCGCGCACGTGGTCGATGTTCTCCAGTACGCCGCTGACCGCGCAGCCGGCGGCCTCCTCCGGGTGCAGCGACCAGAACTGGGCGCCGACGCCGCCCGCGCGCAGCCTGGGGATGTCCGTGTCCAGGGTGGATTCGCCGAGCTCTATGTCCGACCAGGGCGCGGACCATATGGCCCGTGCGAGCCCGTTGTGGCCGTCGGCGACGGGGTGCGCGGCGAGGACCTCGCGGGCCCGGGCCAGGGAGCCCTCGGAGGGGGCCGCCTCGGGTGCTTCCGTGACAGCGGGGGCGTCCGTCACGGAATCCGTCACGGAATCGGGAGCGCCCACGGCGGGGGTGGTGTGCGGGTCGTCCTGTAGCAGTGCCATGACGGGGCTCCGGTTCTGCGACGGCAGCGGCGGGTGCGGCGGATCAGCGGGTGAGGCGGATCAGGCAAGTACGGCCACCGTGGCACGGGAGCGCCGGGGGTTCGCGGCGGGCGTGGCGTTCGGGGGTACGCGGGCGGGGGAGGAACCCGGTACGCGTGCGGGGAGGGAGCCCGGTACGCGTGCGGGGAGGAGCCGCCCCCCCCGGGCTGCTCCTCCCGCACGCGTGTCGGCTGCGACCTCGGGTCACTTCGAGGTGACGGTGACCTTCTCGTCGTTCTGGATCTGCTTCACCAGCTGGCCCAGCTTCTCCTTGTCCCAGATGACGTTGCCGTTCTTCCGGAAGCCGCTGCTGGGCATGTTCATGGACTTGCCCTCGCCGCCGCTGACGCCCTTCATCGCGAAGAACATCCCGGCCAGGTCGAACAGGCCCATGTCCTTGTCCACGATCAGCGTGTCCAGGCCCGCGCCCAGCGTCGGGTAGAGCGAGAAGGGGTTCAGGAGCGTGCCGGGGGACGCCGCCTGGCTGGCCAGGGCCGCCAGGAACTTCTGCTGGTTCTTGGTGCGCGCGAGGTCCGCCTCGGCGAAGGCGTACCGGGTGCGGACGAAGGCGAGGGCCTGCTCGCCGTTGAGGGTCTGCTTGCCCGCCTGGAAGTCGGCGCCGGACTTCTTGTCCTTGAAGCCCTTGGGGATGTCCAGGTCGACGCCGCCCATCGCGTCCACGATGTTCGCGAACCCGGCGAAGCCGATCTCCGCGTAGTGGTCGATGCGCAGTCCCGTGTTGTGCTCGACGGTACGGACGAGGAGCTCGGGGCCGTCCTCGGCGTACGCGGCGTTGAGCTTGGTGCGCCGGTGCTGGTTCTCGAAGCGCTTGCCGGAGTCCGAACCGACGAAGGACGGGATCTCCACGTCCGAGTCGCGCGGCAGCGAGATCATCGTGTCGCCGCTGGAGCACGAGGCCAGGATCATCATCGAGTCGGTGCGCTTGCCCCCTGCGGAGCCGGTGTGCAGGCGCTTCTTGTCCTCGGCGGTCATGCCCTCACGGCTGTCCGAGCCCACGACCAGGTACGTCGTGCAGTCGCCCTCTTCGGGGCGGTCGATGACCTTGGAGAGGTCGACCTCGCGGCGGACCTTGGAGTCGGCCCAGAAGTAGGTGGCGACGGACGTCACCGCGAGGACGGAGACGACCGCGATCGCGCCGATCTTGATCCGACGGCCCCAGTTCGGGGCGGGACGCGGGCCGCGCGTGCTGCTGGAGCCCGGGCCTGGGGGCCCGCCGCCGTTGCCGCGGCCGCCACCGCCTCCGCCGCCGTAGACCTGGCCGGTGTTGTACCCGTCGTTACGGGAGCCCTGGCCCTGTCCCTGGCCGTACGCGTAGTCGTCGTACCCCTGCGCCTGCTGCGGCGGGACACCGCGCGGCGGGGCGGACGGGGCGGGCGGGGCGGGGCGGCGGTTGGAGGGCGGCGGGACCTGGCCGCGCTGCACATGCCGCATCACCCGGGGGCCCTCGGGCTGCGGGCTTCCGCTGCCTCGGCCGTACCCGTCGTCGCGGTCGTCGTTTCGTGCACTGGGCCAGTCGCTCATGACTTCAGTGTGCGGGCTGGGAGCGTCGGGCTCACAGGGCGGGTGGGAATTCGGGGCAGGGCTGTTGCAGAGCTGTGTCAATGCGATAGGCGCATAAAGTAGAGGGCATGACAGATCAGGCCCAGGCCCCGGAAGATCCCATTCCGGGCAAGCCCACCTCCGCTTCCCGCACCACCCTCAGCCACATCATGACCTTCGCGGAAACGAATCTGCTGGGCACCGTGCACGGTGGCGTGATCATGAAGCTGGTGGACGACGCGGCGGGCGCTGTCGCGGGCCGCCACTCCGGCGGCCCGGCCGTCACCGCGTCCATGGACGAGATGGTCTTCCTGGAGCCGGTCCAGGTCGGCGACCTCGTCCACGTGAAGGCCCAGTGCAACTGGACCGGCCGCTCCTCCATGGAGATCGGCGTACGGGTCCTGGCCGAGCGGTGGAACGAGTCGACCCCCGCCCAGCAGGTCGGCTCGGCGTACCTGGTCTTCGCCGCCGTCGACGCGGACGGCAGGACGCGCCCGGTGCCGCCGGTGGTCCCGGAGACGGAGCGCGACAAGCGGCGCTACCAGGAGGCGCAGATCCGGCGCACCCACCGCCTGGCCCGGCGCCGCGCGATCAAGGAGCTGCGGGACCGGCGGGCGGCGGAGGGGCTCAACGACTGAGCGGAGGGGCTCAGCCACGGAGCGGAGGGGTTCAACGGCTGAGCGGATGGGGTTCAACGGCTGGGCGGAGGGGGGCTCAGCGACGGAGCCCCGGCGGCATCGGCGGCGTACCGGAAGCGAAGGCTACGGGCACACCACCTGGTCCCCGGTCACCACCCCGAACTCCCCCTGGTACTCGTCCTGTGCCCGCACCGCCTTCACCCCCCGGAAGTCCGCCCCCGCGGTCACCCGCATCGTCCCGCCCTGCCCCGGCACCGCCCTCAGCTCGCAGCCCGGCAGGGCCGCCGCCAGGGACTGCGCGGAGCGGTCCCAGCGCGGGTCGTACGTCAGCAGCGTGCGGGTGAGGTCCCGGCGCACCCCGTTCCCCGGCAGCCCCGTCGTGCGGAAGCCGGTGGCCCGCAGCGCCGCGTCGACCCGCCTGCCCAGGCCCGCCGTGCGCGTGCCGTTGTCGACCTGCACCCGGATCTGCTCCGGCGAGACGTCCACCGGGTTCACCGGGTTCGCCTTCGCGCTCTTGGGGCGCGGGACGCCCAGCGGCCGGTCCTCGCGCAGCGTCTGGAAGAGCTTCTTCGACTTGGCGTCGTCCCACTTCAGGGTGGAGCCGATGCCCTTCACCGGGTAGCTCATCTCGCCGATCGGCACCGACGTGAACTCCGACGACGCCGGGGTGAAGCCCCGCATCGCCTGCCCCAGCGCCAGCATCTGCGACGTCCCGAAGCCCTGGTCGGCCCGTACCGAACCCAGCAGCGTGCCCGCCACCTCGCGGAACTTCACCGGGTTCAGCAGCGCCCCGCTGTCCGTCGCCTTGGCGATGAAAGCGGCCAGGAACCGCTGCTGGCGCTGCATCCGGCCGAGGTCGGACGCTCCGTCGATGTGCCGCGAGCGCACGTACTGAAGGGCCTCGCCGCCGCTGAGGCGGTGCGTGCCGGGGGCCAGGTCCAGGCCCGTGTAGCTGTCCTTCAACGAGGTGGCCGTGCAGATGTCGACGCCGCCCAGCACGTCCACCGTCTTCATGAAGCTGGTGAAGTCGACCTCCAGATAGTGGTCGATCTTCACTCCGGTCATGTGCTCGACGGTCCGGGTGGTCAGGCTCGGCCCGCCCTCCGCGTACGCCGCGTTGATCTTGACCGGGTGCGCCTTGTGGTGGTCGCCGGTGGTCTCGTCCGTGTGCTCGGGCATCTCCGCGTAACTGTCGCGGGGGAGGCTGACGACGCTCGCCCGGTTCCGGTCCTCCGAGACGTGCACCAGCATGATCGTGTCCGTGCAGTGGCAGGGCGCGCCGCCCAGCCGGTACTTCTCCTTCTCCTCCTTGGTGATCCGGTCCCGGCCGTCGGTGCCGACGAGGAGGATGTTCATCCCGCGCCCGGCCTCGGCCTCGGGCCGGTTCTTCATGTCCTTGAACGGGTCGACCCGGTTGATCCCCGTGTTCATGCTGGTCACCATCGCGTGCCCGATGCCGCCCGCCGCCAGCACCAGGACGGAGAGAGTGGTGGCCGCCCGCAGTCCCCAGTGCGGGCGCTCGTCCTGCCGCTGCCTGCGCCGGGCCGCCTTGCGGCCCCGGGGGAGCGGCTCCCCGCGGTCTCTGCGGCGGGCGTGCGGGTCCGGTCGCGGGGTCGGCTGACGGGGCGGCACGGGCACGGGGGACACCTCCGCTGAGGGCACAGGACGGGGATCGCCTCGCACCGTATGCCGATACGATCTCCAGCCCGGTGGACCTGCCCGGCCGCCGCGCGAGGCTGTCCCCCGTTCGCGGTAACGTGCGGCATGTGAACGCATCAGCCCCCGCCGCCCCCGCGGTCTCCGTGATCATGCCGGTCCTCAACGAGGAGCGGCACCTGCGTAACTCGGTCCGTCACATCCTGGAGCAGGAGTACGACGGCGAGATGGAGGTGGTGATCGCGCTCGGCCCGTCCACGGACCGCACCGACGAGATCGCCGCCGAGCTGGTACGCGAAGACCCTCGCGTCCACACCGTCCCGAACCCCACGGGCCGCACCCCGGCCGCCCTGAACGCCGCGATCAAGGCTTCCCGGCACCCGATCGTCGTCCGCGTCGACGGCCACGGCATGCTCTCGGCCAACTACATCGCCACCGCCGTGCGCCTCCTGGAGGAGACCGGCGCGCAGAACGTCGGCGGCATCATGCACGCCGAGGGCGAGAACGCCTGGGAGGACGCGGTCGCCGCCGCGATGACCTCGAAGATCGGCGTCGGCAACGCCGCCTTCCACACCGGCGGCGCTGCCCAGCAGGCGGAGACCGTCTACCTGGGCGTCTTCCGCCGCGAGGCCCTGGAGCAGCAGGGCGGCTACAACGAGGAGTTCATCCGCGCCCAGGACTGGGAGCTGAACTTCCGCATCCGCGAGGCCGGGGGCCTGATCTGGTTCTCGCCCGAGCTGAAGGTCCAGTACCGCCCGCGCCCCTCCATCAAGGCGCTCGCCAAGCAGTACAAGGACTACGGCCGCTGGCGGCACGTCGTCGCCCGCTACCACTCCGGCTCCATCAACCTCCGCTACCTCGCCCCGCCGACCGCCGTGTGCGCCATCGCCGCGGGCACTCTCGTCGGCGCGTTCGTCACCCCGTGGGGCTTCGTGATCCCGGCGGGCTACCTCGCGGCGATCACCGCGGGCTCCTTCCCGGCGGGCAAGGGCCTCTCGCTCAAGGCGCGTGCGCAGATCCCCGTGGCCATGGCGACGATGCACATGTCGTGGGGGTACGGCTTCCTGACCTCGCCGAAGTCCCTCGCTCAGCGGGTCATCGCGAGCCGCCGCCCGTCGGTGCAGGGCGCGGGCGTGTAGCCGTACACAGGCGTCGCGCACGTACGCAGGCGTCGCGCACGTACGCGGAAGGGGGCCCGGGACGCGAAGTCCCGGGCCCCCTTCTCCTTGCGCGGACGGATCAGTCCTTGCCGTTCCACTGGTACACGCTGTACACGTCCATGCAGCCCTTGTCGTTGCCCTTGACCGCCTCGGCGGACTCCGGGACGTCGCCCGCCTTCGGCACCTCGGCCTTCGGGTAGGAGGAGCCCGTGCGCCAGTCGGCGCCGACGGTCAGGGTGACGCCCGAGGCGTCCGTGGACCTGCTGACCGCCGAGGACGGCAGGCCGAGCGCCTTGGCGACCGCTTGGGCGTCGCCCTCCAGATCGGCGCTGGGGAAGCTGACCGTCGTGCGCTCGACGCGCGGGCCGCCCTTGACGGCCGAGGCCCGGGTGTAGCCCTTGCCGGACAGGATCTGCGCGACGGCGGACGCCCGGCCCGGGGTGGAGGCCCGGGTGTCGCTGCCGGTGCCGTTCTGCACGGTGACCGCCAGCTCGCCGGGGGCGGCCGAAGGTTTCTTCGCGGGCTTCTCGGCGGGCTTCTTCGCGTTCTTGCCGTCGGACTTCCCGCCGTTCTTGTCGAACGGGATGTCGTCCTGGAGCAGCTTGAGGATCTTGGGGGAGTCCTTCGGGTCCACGACGTAGTGGGCGAGGGGGTTCTTCGGGTCCGCGATCGTCGGCAGCGAGGTCATGGTGATGCTGTCCGAGGGGACGTCCTTGAGCTCCATCGCCAGGTCGAAGAGCTTCTTGGGCGTGCCGATCTCGTCGGAGACCTGGAGGGCCTTCGTCGCGGTCTCGGCGAGCGAGGTGATCCGGCCGACGTTGGTGAACGCGTCCTCGGCCTGGAGCTGGCGCATCATCGAGTTCATGTACATGTGCTGCGCCTTCGCGCGGCCCTTGTCGCTGCCGAACGCGTGCCGGGTGCGCAGCCACCTCAGGGCGTCCTCGCCCTGGATCCGGTGCGGGCCCTTGGCCAGCTTGAGGCCCGAACCGCCCTTCTCCTTCTTCGTCGGCCTGTCCCACACGCCCTGGTTGAGGCAGACCTCGACACCGCCGACGGCGTCCGACATCTGCACCACACCGGAGAAGTCGATCATCAGCCAGTGGTCGATGTAGACGTTGGTGAGCTTCTGCCAGGTGTCCAGGACACAGCTCGGACCGCCGCGCGCCAGCGTCTGGTTGATGATGGCGTTCCCCGCGGGGGTGACCTTGTTGGTCTTCTCGTCCTTGCACTCGGGGATGTCCACCCGGGTGTCGCGCGGGATGCTCACGACCGAGGCGTGCTTGCGGTCGGCGGAGACGTGCAGCAGCTTCTGGACGTCGGCGAGCGGCGGGTTCTTCGTCAGGTCCTTGCCGCCGCCCAGCTTCACGTTCTTGGGATCGGCGCGGCTGTCGGAGCCGATCAGCAGGATGTTCAGCGGGGTCTGCCCGGCCGCGTTCGCCTTGGGCTTGTCCGGGCCGCTGCCGTTGCTGCGGGCACTGCTGCGCAGATTGCCGTTGAGGTGCTGGTAGTAGAGGTAGCCGGCACCGGCCGTGCCGAGGATCAGCACGGCCAGGGCTATCGCGCTCCAGCGCAGGATGCGTTTGCCCTTGCCGGGGCCGCCCTCGGGTCTGCGCCTGCGGGAGCCGCCGCGACGGCCGCCGCCGTGGCCGCCGCCGGCCGTCTCCGGCGACTGCGGACCCGACGGGGAGTCCGCGTTCTCGTAGAGACTGTCGTCCCATCCGAGATTGCGGGCCCCGGTCCCTTTCCCGCGCACACTGCTGTTGCCCACCGGGCCCCCACCCACTTCTCTTCAGTTTCCGCTTCGCACCCGGTGGCGCGATGTCACTCGGTAGTGCGATGCCGCTCGGCAGTGCGATGTCACTCGGCACACACCGACTTGGCGGCGTTCGCCTGCTGGATTCCTTCGGGCGCCTTCGCCGGGGCGCCGAGCGGCCGGCCCGCACCGGCGTAGTCCTTGCCCAGGGTCAGCACCATCGCCTCGCGCTCTCCCGCGCTCTTCCCGGTCGGCTTCAGGGCCGAGCCGGGCAGGCCCATCATCGCGGCGAGCGCGCGGGCCTGGTCGGCCTGGTTCTCGCCGTACGTCAGCTCGGTCGTGGCGATGTCGGGGTTCGGGGAGTTGCCGCCGTTGGTGGCGAGCTTGGCGCCCTTCTCGACCTGGAGCCAGGCCAGGGTCTCCTGGGCGGCGCCGCCCTTGCCGCTGCCGTTGAAGACGTTGACGCGCACGTCCTCGGGGGCGGCCTTCTCGCCCTTCAGCAGGGCCGCCTGCCTGTCCTTCTTGTCCGCCTTCTCCTTCTTCTTCACCTCGGTGAGGGACGTGTCCGACTGCAGTATCGAGAAGAGGGCGTTCGCCTTCGCCTCGTTGACGACGACGGTTGCCTTCTTGCGCGGCGGCTCGGCCGGGTTGTCGACGACCGGCAGGGTCGTGAAGGTGATGTTCTTGGGGTCGACCCGGGCGACCTCGTCGGCGAGCGACTTCAGTTTCCCTATGCCCCTGATGCCCGTGTCGACGGTCAGCGCCTTGGTCGCCGCGTCCGCCAGGTCGTACAGCTTGCCGACGTCGGTGAGCGTCTCGCTGGACTTCATCTTGCGGAGCATCGCGCCCAGGAACTGCTGCTGGGTCTGGATGCGGCTGAGGTCGGAGCCCTGGCCGAACGCGCCACGGGTCCGTACGAAGGCGAGGGCCTGCTCGCCCTCGATCGTGTGCTTGCCCTTGCTCAGCTTCAGGTGCGACTTCTTGTCGTCGACGTCCTTGGCGACGCAGACCTCGACGCCGCCGACGGCGGTGGTCAGCGTCTTCACCGCGTTGAAGTCGACCATCATGAAGTGGTCGACGGTCAGCCCGGTGATCGCCTTGACGGTGCGCATCGTGCAGCCGGGGTCGCGCCCCGACTGGCCGAGGCTGGTGTTGAAGCGTTCGAAGGTGCTGCCCGGGACGACCTTCTCGGAGCCGTCCTCCTGTTTGGTGGGGCAGTCCGGAATCCGCGTCTTCAGGTCGCGGGGGATCGACAGCGCCGTCGCGTTCGTCCGGTCCTTGGAGACGTGGAAGAGGATCGTGGTGTCGGCGTGGCCGGGGCTGTTCTTGTCGCCGTAACCGGAATTGCCGTCACCGGTGCGCTTGTCCGTGCCGATGACCAGGATGTTGATCGCCTGGTCCTTCTTGAAGCCGCCCGAACCGCCGGACACGTCAACGGACTTCAGGTTGCCGTCGAAGTGCTGGTAGAGCGCCCACGCGCCGACGGAACCCGCCACCATGACGAAACCGAGGACACCGCCGGTGATCTTCAGGGCCTTCTTTCCGCCCTTCTTCGGCTGCTTGCGCTTGCGGCGGCCCGTGTGCGGACCACCGCCGTCGCCGCGCGAACCCGCGCCCCGGGGGCCGTCGGGCGCCGCGCCGCGACGGCTCCGCTGGGCGGGTACGTCGCGGCGGGGAGCGCCGTCGCCGGGGGCAGCGGCGTCGCGCCGCCCCTCGCCCCGGCCCCCGGGGTGCTGGCCGCGGCCGCGCGGACTGCCCTGTGGTTGCCCCGCACCTCTTGCGGACCCTGCGGAATTGTCCAGTCGCAGTTCGTAGTTGCCGGTGTGCGGGTTGAGAACCCACTGGTCGGCGGGGTCGATCTCGCCCGCCCCGTCACGGCTGTGCGCGTCCACGGTTGCCTGAGTCCTCCGTCGGTCCCACGCGAGGCGCCTCCCCCCAGGCGGCTCATCATTCGGTCCAGTCGTGCGTGCGTGAGCCAAGTAGCGGTTCGTTGCACTGGATCGCGTCACACTATCCGTACAGATCAGGGACCAGCGACGGCAGTGACAAATTCCACGCTGCTTACAACCGGGCAATACCCCCAAAGCGCAACGGGTGATGCCCCGGACTTGGGAATCGCTTTACCCGCACATGTCCGTTGCGGCGTTTGTTCCGGCGAAGGTCGGGGTCGGAGCGGGGCTCGGAGGTCCCGAATCGTCGGGCTTCGGGTCGCTTCCGTCCGACCCGCCCGTCTTCTCCAGCGACTTGGCGGGAGCCACCGAAACGGGTGCGTCCTCGCGCAGCTGCTGGAACAGCTTCTCGGCCTGGGACTCGATCAGTTCGTCCCGGTTCCCGTCGTACCGGTAGGGCTGACGCGGCACCGTCAGGAACTGCACCCGCTCCGAGGGAACGTCCCGCATGCTGCTCGCCAGGTCGTACAGATCGCGCAGCGAGTCGAGCCCCGGGTCGGTGGTGAGCGCCTTCGTCGCGGCGTCCAGCACCGGGTAGAGCTTCGTCGGGTTCAGCAGGACTCCGTTGCTCTGCATCTTGTTGACGAGCGAGCCGAGGAACTGCTGCTGGCGGTCCATCCGTTCCGTGTCGCTGCCGCCGCCGATCGACTTGCGGGCGCGTACGTAACCGAGCGCCTGCTCCCCGTTCAGGGTCTGCGGACCCGCGGCCAGCTTGAGGTGGGCGTCCTTGTCGTCGATCGGCTCCTTGAGGCAGACCTCCACGCCGTCGACCGCGTCGACCATGTGCTTGAAGCCCTCGAAGTCGACCACCATGTGGTGGTCGATCCGGATGCCGGTCAGCTTCTCGACGGTACGGATCGTGCAGGCCGTACCGCCCATCTCGAACGCCCAGTTGAACTGCGCGAACATCTTCCGGGTGCGGGTGCCGTCCGCCTTCTTGCAGCTCGGAATGTCGACCATCAGGTCACGCGGCAGCGAGACGCCCGTCGCACTCCTGCGGTCCGCGGCGAGGTGCAGCAGGATCGTGGTGTCCGACCGCTGCGTCCCCTCGTCCCGCCCGTACTTCTTGTTGCCGCCCGCACGGGTGTCCGACCCGATGAGCAGGATGTTCTGCGCGTCGAGCGCCACCTGGGCCTGGGTGGGCCGCTCCTTGTCCCAGGCGCGGAGCTCGGCCGCGGCACTGGTGTCGGTGGTGATGTTCCCGTCGAGCTTCTTGTAGAAGTACCAGCCGGTCGCGGCCGCCACCAGCACGACCACCGCCGCCCCGCAGGCCAGCCACCGCACCCAGTGGCGCTTGCGGGGCGGGGGGACGGCGAGGGTGTCCGTGGCCGTGCTCGCGGCGGCCGTGTCACCCACGGCGCCAGCGGGGTCGTCCGAAGGGTCGTCCGAGTGGCCGTCCGCCGCGCCGTCCGCCGGGCCGTCCGAGTGGCCGTCCGCCGCGCCGACCGCAGGCTGCGCGCCTTCCTCGGGCCCGGCCTCCGGGCCCTTCCCCGGCCGGTCCGGTTCGGGGGGCGTGCCAGCGGTCTCGGTCACGTCGTCGTCCATCCTCGTACGGGTCGGCGGCGCGCTGGGCCGTCGATCGCAGGTGTAGACGGCTGAACCCGGCGCTTGGTTGTGCGTCCCGTCGATCATGTACCGTGCCGCGCCGCGCCCCGCCGAAGCGGGGCCCCGGTCCGCCGAATGCGCCGCCCCCGGACGACGTACGCCCGCTACGCCCCGCGCACGAGCGTCACGCGCTCGCTCTCGACCCGCTTCGCGAGCCCCTCCGCCGACAGCTCGCCGACGTTGCGGCACAGCACGACCGAGCCGCCGGAAGCCAGCGGGGCGTACAGACCGGAGGACAGTCCCTCCCACGTGTCGTACGACAACCCCGACAGCACGCGGGACCCCGGCCCGAGCCCGAGCGCCGAGGCGTCCGCGCGCGCCCGCTCCACGACCTCGGCGGCCGTCAGCGACGTACCGCCGAAGGACAGGGCGGCCTCGTCGGGATCGACCGGGGCGAAGGGGGCGAAACGGTCGCCCTGGGAGGGGACTTCCACGGCGTAGTCCGCGAAGCCCTCCGGGGCCTCGGGGAAGCGCCCGCCCAGCGGCCGCAGCGCCAGCGCCACCCGCTCGCCCCTGGACGCGCGCGCCGCCTCCAGGGTGTCCGGGCCGCTGACCACGACGTCCGAGGCGGCCGGGTCGCCCGCCACGTCCACCTCGACGCCCACCGAGGCGCAGGCCAGCAGCCATACGGCGGTCTGCCAGTGCGCGGGCAGGTGCAGGGAGAGCCGGTCGCCGGGACCGGCGGACAGGTCGCCCTGGAGGAGGTTGGCGGTCTTGGCCACCCAATTGGCGAAGGTCGCCACGGACAGTTCGACGCGCTCGCCCGTCGCATCGTCGTAGAAGGTGACGAGGGGGCGGCCCGGGTCCGTGGCGAGTGCGGAACGCAGCAGGTCGGCAGGGGTGCGGTCGGTGGAGTTCATCAGGCGAGCGTACGTCGCCCGGCGCGGCCGGGGCGGCGGGTCGCCACGTCGGGGGCCACCCGTCCGGCAGACAGTCCGCGCCTTTTCACCGATGGACAGATTTATACCGGTATGACCAATATCGGCTGCATGCGTGCACTCCTTGCTTCCTCGATCGGCGTCACCTGCGCGGCCCTTCTCGCGCTCCCGTTCGCGCTGCCCGACGACGGGCCCGCGGACCGGCGGCAGTTGGCGGGGTCGCAGGCGGCGGATCTGCCCGGAGGTCTCCCCGGAGCCACCAGGTCGCTGCCGCTGATCCCGCTCGACCGGTCCGCCCAGCGTCAGGACCGGGCGGTTTCCCAGCCCGCCCAACGGGGGCTGCGGTCCCGGGGCGTGGAACCGTTCTCGCTGGTCGGCGTGGTCTGGGACGACCCGCGCGCCGTACTGGAAGGCCGGGTCCAGGTGCGTACGAGAGCGGCCGGGACCAGGGCCTGGTCCCGCTGGCAGGACCTGGACGCACACTCCGCCGACGGAGCCGACCCGGGCGCGGCGGAGAACCGTACGCACGGCTCGACCGCACCCCTGTGGGTCGGCGCGTCCGACGGCGTCGAGGCCCGCGTCCGCCCCACGGGCGGTGCGCTGCCCGCGGGCCTGCGCCTCGACCTCGTCGACCCCGGCGCCGAACCGCCCCGAGGCAGCTCCCGCGCGCCCGCCGCCACCCTGGAACTCCCGGAGCTGACCCGGGCCGAGACCGAGGCCGAGGCGCTGGCCCAGCCCCAGACCCAAGCGGAAGCCGCGAGAGGCGGCGCGCGCCCGCACATCGGGGCCCGGCCGAGGATCGTCCTGCGCAAGGGATGGGGCGCGGACGAGAAGCTGAAGGAGAAGGGAAACGTCTACACCAAGACGATCAAGGCCGCCTTCGTCCATCACAGCGCGTCCGGAAATGGGTACAGCTGTTCGCAGTCGGGCTCCGTACTGCGCAGTATCTACCGCTACCACGTCAAGAGCAGTGGCTGGCGGGACTTCGGCTACAACTTCGCCGTCGACAAGTGCGGGAATGTCTACGAAGGACGTGCCGGGGGTGTGGCCAAGCCGGTCCTCGGGGCGCACACTCTCGGTTTCAACAGCGACAGCATGGGCATCGCCGTCCTCGGGACGTTCAGCAGCACCGCACCACCCGCCGCCGCGGTGAACGCCGTGGCGAAGCTCACCGCATGGAAGCTCGGACTGCACGGAGCCGATCCGAAGGGCACCACCTATCTGACCTCGGCGGGAGGCAACCTCCACAAGAAGGGAACGGCGGTACGGCTGAACGTCATCTCGGGCCACCGGGACGGCTTCGCCACCGAATGCCCCGGCGGGCGCCTCTACCAGAGGCTCGGCACCGCGCGCTGGACCGCGGCCCACTTCCAGGGGCGCTGAACGGGGACTCCCGATCGGGGACTTCCGGTCGGGGGGCAGCCGATCAGGGACGTCCGATCAGGGGCCTCCGACCAGAGGCTTCCGCAGACGCTTTTCCGGCGCGCGGCCCTCACCTCCGCGCCACCTGCACCTTCTGCACACAGGTCGCCGACCGGGACGTATCGAACAGTCTGCATACACTGGCCAGCCACATCCGGCCCGGCCCCCAGCAGGAAGCAGAGACGACAAGGTGACTGAAGCGATCCTCCTGGTCGGAGGCAAGGGAACCCGGCTGCGCCCGCTCACGGTGAACACCCCCAAGCCCATGGTCCCGGCGGCCGGCGTGCCCTTCCTGACCCACCAGCTGGCCCGCGCCAGGGCCGCCGGAGTCGAACACATCGTGCTCGCCACCTCCTACCTCGCCGAGGTCTTCGAACCCCACTTCGGTGACGGTTCCTCCCTCGGCCTGCACCTGGAGTACGTCACCGAGGACGAGCCGCTCGGCACCGGCGGAGCCATCCGCAACGTCGCCTCCCGCCTCCGCTCGGCCCCCGACGAACCGGTCCTCATCTTCAACGGAGACATCCTCACCGGCCTCGACATCGAGGCCCTCGTCTCCACCCACTCCTCGTCGGGCGCGGACGTCTCCCTCCACCTCACCCGCGTCGAGGACCCCAGAGCCTTCGGCCTGGTCCCCACCGACGCGACCGGCCGCGTGACCGCCTTCCTCGAAAAGCCCCAGACCCCCGAGGAAATCGTCACCGACCAGATCAACGCGGGCGCGTACGTCTTCCGCCGCTCCGTCATCGACACCATCCCGGCGGGGCGTCCGGTCTCCGTCGAACGCGAGACCTTCCCGGACCTGCTGGCGAACGGGGCGCACCTCCAGGGCATGGTCGACTCCACGTACTGGCTGGACCTGGGCACCCCGCAGGCGTTCGTACGAGGCTCCGCCGACCTCGTCCAGGGCCGCGCGCCCTCCCCGGCGGTCCCGGGCCGCTGCGGCGACCGCCTGGTCATGCCGGGCGCGGTCGTCGCCCCGGACGCCAAGCTCACCGGCGGCACGGTCGTCGGCGCCGACGCCACGGTGGGCCAGGGCGCCCGCATCGAGGGCTCGACGATCCTCGCGGGCGCGGTGATCGAGCCCGGCGCTGTCATCCAGGACTCCCTGGTCGGCGCGGGCGCACGCATCGGCTCCCGTACGCACCTGGTGGGCGCGGTCATCGGCGACGGCGCACACGTCGGACCCGACAACGAACTCCGCGACGGCGTCCGCATCTGGTGCGACGCGGTCCTCCCGGCGGCCTCGGTCCGCTTCTCCTCCGACCAGTAGCCCGCCTTCGCTACAGGTGCGAGATGCGCCCCGGTGCACGGCGCGGGCCGCGCCGGGGCGGGGTCAGCCCGGTGAGCAGGATGTACCGGGCGGCCCGGTGCCGCTGCCCCGCGTAGGGCGCGAGCAACTCCAGCATGTCGGCGTCCGTGGCCCCCCTCTTCCCCGTCAGCGCGTAGCCGACGATCCCCGGCAGGTGGAGATCCCCCACCGTCAGGGCGTCGGGCGCCCCGTTGCTGCGCTGAAGGGTCTCGGCGGAGGTCCACGGCCCGATCCCGGGCACCGCCTCCAGCCTCTTCTTCGCCGTCTCGTACGGCATCCCGGCCGCCTCCTCCAGCCGCGCGGCGACGCGTACGGCCCGGACGACGGTGTCGGCCCGCTTCGCGTCGACGTTCGCCAGGTGCCACTCCCAGGAGGGGATGCGCGCCCAGCCGAGGGGGTCGGGCATCACCCGCAGCCCCTCCGGCACCACGAAGGGCCGGTCGTCGTCGGGCAGGGGTGCGGGCTCCCCGAACTTCCGCACCAGATGCCGCCACGACGCGTACGCCTCGGCGGTGGTCACCTTCTGCTCCAGCACCGACGGAATCAACGACTCCAGCACCAGCCCGGTCCGGCAGAGCCGCAGCCCCGGATGCCGGTGCTGCGCCTGTGCGACGACCCGGTGGTGCGCCACGAAGGCTCCCGGATCATCGGCCTCGCCCAACAACGCGGGCAACCGCCCCAGCATCCACGCCGCCCCCGGCCCCCACGCCTCGCCGAGCCCCTCGGCCACCCGCAGGGTCGCGGGCCCCTCGGGCGTCCTGCTCACCCGCCACACGGCACCGTCCCCGGCCACCCGGTACGTGGGATCCGCCCCACCGCGCCGCAGCGGCCCCAGCACCACCCGCCCCTGAAATCTCCCAGCCACCCCACGACCCTACTTTCCCGGCGGCCCCCCGACGGCCCGATCACCGGCCCCCCTCCGCCCACGACGGCCCACCCCACCCCCACCCAGCCCCCTCGGCCTCCGATTCCACCCAGCCTCCTTGGGCGGCGGGGCCGCCCCCCGGGGGCGGAACGGGCGGGCAAGGGGGCGGCCCCTCTCGCTCCGGGCCCACCCCGGAGCACCCCCGCCCCACCCCGCTCCCGGCCACCCCACCCACGAAGCCCAGCCCCACACCCCCTCGCCCCCGCCCCCCCCGGATCACCGCACCTCGATAAACCCCTCCACCCCCCGCGAAACCCGAGCCGCAGGCGAGCCCGCAGCCCGCCCGACCCCCACCGCCCCCATCGGATCCCACCCCTGCGGCAACCCCAGAACCTCCCGCACCACATCCCGGCAGAACATCGTCGACGACACCCACGCCGACCCCAACCGCTCCCCGGCCAACGCCACCAGGAAGTTCTGCACCCCGGCGCCCATGGCCACCACGAACATCTCCCGCTCCGCCGCATCCCGCCGCGCGTCCCCGTACGTATGGGAGCCGTCCATCACCAGACACGGCACCACCAGATACGGAGCCCTCCGCAGCACCTCCCCCCTGCGCACCCGCTTCGCGATCGACTCCTCCGACTTCCCGTCCGCCCGCAGATCCGCGACCCACGCGTCCCGCATCGCATCCAGCAGCCGCACCCGAGCCGACTCCGACTCCAGCAGCACGAACCGCCACGGTGTCGTGTGATGCGGCGCGGGCGCCGTCACCGCCGCCGCGACCGCCCGCCGCACGGCACCCGGATCCACCGGCTCGTCCGTGAACTCCCGCACGGTCCGCCGCTGCGTCACCGCCTCCCGCACCGCCTCCGACGTCCCCAGCCGGAACATGTCGTCGGCCGCCCCGCGCACCAGCGCCCGCGCACCCTCGTCGTCCGCCGTGGCGGAGCCCCCGTGCGTGGCGGAGACCACGTGCGCGAGCCCCCGCACGACCGCCACCGGCAGCCCGCCCACCTTGCCCTTCACCAGGTCACCGGCAGCCGCCAGCTCGTCGGCGGTCGCCACGACCGTCGCATTCAGCGGATTCCCGTGCGCATCGACCCCACCGCGCAGATCGTCGAGCACCCTGACCCCGGCAGCCCCGATCGCCACATCGGTCAGCCCACTGCGCCACGGCCGCCCGAAGGTGTCGGTGACGACGACCCCCACCTCCACCCCCAGCGCTTCCCGCACCCCGTCCCGGATCGCCCGCGCCGAGGCGTCGGAGTCCTCCGGCAGCAGCAGAACAGTCCCCGCGGGGGTGTTGGAGGCATCGACGCCCGCGGCCGCCATCACCAGGCCCTGCCGGTTCTCCACGATCCGCAGCGTCCCGCGCCGCGCCACGACCCGTACCGTTTCTGCGTCGATCGCGTCCTCGCGCGAGTCGGCGGCGACGATCCGCCCCTCCGCCTTGCTCACGATCTTCGACGTCACGAGCAGGACGTCACCGTCGGCGAGCCCCGGCTCCGCGCCCACGATCAGCTTGGCGAGGTCATCGCCCTCGCGGACCTCCGGGAGGCCCGGCACCGCCCACACCCGGTAGGCGGGCGCGCCCTTCTCCGTACCGTCGGCGTCGCTCACGCCCGTACCTCCCCGGCCAGCTCCAGCGCGGCGGCCGCCATCGCGGCGGTCGCGGCGAGGTCCGTCATCATCAGCGGTACGGCCCGGCAGCGGATGCCCGCGTCCTCGACCGCCTGCACGGCGCCCGCGTCCACGGTGTCGACGAGCCAGCCGTCCAGCAGCCCGGAGCCGTAGTGCCGGGCGACCGCAGCGGCCGTCGACTCCACGCCCACCGCGGCCAGCACCTTGTCGGCCATGCCGCGCACCGGGGCGTCGCCGACGATGGGGGAGAGGCCCACCACGGGGACGCCCGCCTCGGCGATGGCCTCGCGGATGCCCGGGACGGCCAGGATCGTGCCGACGCTCACCACCGGGTTCGACGGCGGGAAGAGGATGACGTCGGCGGAGGCGATGGCCTCCAGGACGCCGGGCGCGGGCTTCGCCTGCTCCGCCCCGACCGGCACGACGGCCTGCGCCTCCACGGAGGCGCGCAGCTTCACCCAGTACTCCTGGAAATGCACCGCCTTGCGCTCGCCGTCCACCTCGATCGCCACGTGCGTCTCGACGCGGTCGTCGGACATGGGGATCAGCCGCACGCCCGGCTGCCACCGTTCGCACAGGGCTTCGGTGACCGCGCTCAGCGGATATCCGGCCCCGAGCATCTGCGTCCGCACGATGTGCGTCGCGAAGTCGCGGTCGCCGAGCCCGAACCATTCCGGGCCGACGCCGTACGCGGCGAGCTCGGCCTTCACGTGGAAGGTCTCCTCCGCACGCCCCCAGCCCTGTTCCTCGTTGATGCCACCGCCGAGGGTGTACATCACCGTGTCGAGGTCGGGGCAGACCTTCAGCCCGAACAGATGAATGTCGTCACCGGTATTGCCGATGACGGTGATGTCCGCCTCCGGTGCGGCCTCTTTGAGACCACGGAGAAAACGAGCACCGCCGATACCGCCTGCAAGAACCACAATGCGCATACGGAGCAGTGTGTCAGGCGGTACTGACATCCCGTCGGGTGGTTACGGAAGGGTGTGCGAAGAGCCACACCGGGGGCTACGCGGAGGGCTGCACGGAAGGGCGTACGGAAGGGCGTACGGAAGCCGCCGCGTCCGCCGCGTACATCGGCATCTCCGTCAGTCCGGGGAAATACACGTGCAGGCTGACGGCGGGCTCCAGGGAGTCGTTGACGACCTCGTGGACGTGCCCCGGCACGGACACGTACTGCGCTCCCGTGCCGATGGTTCTGGCGCCCTTGTCGTTGCGTTCCGTGAGCTCGCCCTCCAGGACGGTCAGGACGCCCGAGGACGCGCCGTGGTCGTGCGCCCCGCTGCCCTGGCCCGGCACCCAGCTCAGGAGCCACACCTCGTAACCGGGCCCGGTGCGCAGGCGGTGGTACCAGCGGGTGGCGGCGTCGTACCGGACCAGGTGGGCCCACTGGGAGCGGTCGGCCGCGATGGACCGGGCCAGACCGGCGAACTCGGCCACGGTCACGGGGTGCTCGCGGGCGGGGGCCAGGAGGTGCGTGACCTCAAGGATGTCGCCGGCGATCTGCAGGTCGCTGTCGCTGTTCATGGTGCGGGGGTTCCTCGGCAGTCAGTGCTGGGGTGTCGCAGAACGGGTGCCGCACCGGGTGATGGGGTGCGAGCGGGACGCGGCGCACACGGGGTGGGGCGTGCGGCAGGCCGTGGCCGGAGCGCGAAGGGCTTCGGCGGCAGAGCTCCCGGGGCTTTCAGGGCTCTTCAGAGCTGGAGCGCGGGTGGCTTCAACAGCTGTGACAGCAACAGTGACAGCGGGCCGGGGCAGCGCTGCGGACCACACGGATGTGGGTCACGGGGAACACTGCGGTCGCTGGCATGGAACAAAGGTGACCGGCAGCCTCACCGGCTGTCAACTCGGTGGCCGGTTTGGCGGCAATGTTTCACCTCTTCCGGTTAGCCCGGCCGGAGAAAGGTTTGTGCAGTCGCTGACGTGGAGAGACCGCGCTCCAACTGCCTGTGCTCGTCGCGCACTCCGTACGCCTGTCCCGGTACCTCGCGCGCATTCCCGAGGACGGCGCACCCGCATGATCGTCGTTGTCGTCCCGTGATCCGACTGTGATCCGAGTCGCTTCGCGGAGTGGACTGCAACAAGATCCATCTCTTCCGCGTCTTCCTCCGTGTCCGGGGTACCCGCTCACGAGGCGGAGTCATGTGTCACGGTTTTTGGCGATTTGAACACTTTCCGCATAGCCTTGGTTCCGCAGAGTGAATAACGGGCCCAATAGCAGATCCCGGCTTGACTGCCACGGAGCTACACACTTGTAATTTCACTCGTGTCGTTCGGCCGGATTCGGTAACGGCAACATCACGGGGAAGTAAAAGACAGACGAGGGGCGCACATGACCGAGCTGTTCCAGCAACTGCTGGTCGAGGACGCGGACGAGGAACTCGGCTGGCAGGAGCGCGCATTGTGCGCCCAGACCGATCCCGAGTCCTTCTTTCCCGAGAAGGGTGGTTCCACCCGTGAGGCAAAGAAGGTCTGCCTCGCCTGTGAAGTCCGCTCCGAATGCCTTGAATATGCCTTGTCGAATGACGAACGCTTCGGAATCTGGGGCGGATTGTCCGAGCGTGAACGCCGGAGACTGAAGAAGGCCGCGGTCTGAGCGGTATATGCGGGGCGGCCCCCGAACGAACAGCCGCACCGCCCGCGGTGCCCCGGCCGCACCGCCCCAGCAAAACAGCACAAGGCAGTACACAACGAACGGTCCGCCGCCTGCCCCTTCCCCGCAGGCGGCGGACCGTCTGCATGTGCAGCCGTTAGTGTGGGCCGCTGTCCGGCGATCGCACCCGGCGCCCCCACGGGCACTCGCGTGCGCCGCAGTCAGCGTTAACCAGCCTTCCGGGGGGCGACCCCCGGACCCCGGCCGGAGGGCCCGTACGTCGATGTCCGTCAGTCAACCAACGGCCCCGTACGCGGCCGCCGCCACCCCGCCCGAGTTCCCCCGCCACGTCGTCACCGCCGTACTCGTCTCCCACGACGGTGCGCGCTGGCTCCCCGACGTGCTGCGGGGACTCCTCGGCCAGGAACGCCCGGTGCAGAACGCCGTCGCCGCCGACACCGGCAGCGCCGACGACTCCGCCCGGCTCGTCACCGAGGCATTCGGCGACGAACGCGTCCTGCACCTCGCCCGCCGCACCGGCTTCGGCACGGCCGTCGAGGAAGCCGTCCGCACGGCAGGCGTCCTCACCCCCGAGGAACTGCCGTACCTGAAGAAGCCCAGCGGCTGGGACCCCGTCAGCCGGCAGTGGCGCGACGACGCCTACGACCAGCCCGACCTGCCGCACGGCGAACCGGTCCAGTGGCTGTGGCTCCTGCACGACGACTGCGCCCCCGCACCCGACGCCCTCGCCGAACTCCTGCGGGTCGCCGACTCCGACCACACCGCTGCCATCGTCGGACCCAAGCTGCGCGGCTGGTACGACAAGAAGCAGCTCCTGGAAGTCGGCGTCTCCATCGCCAACTCCGGCCGCCGCTGGACCGGCCTGGACCGCCGCGAACAGGACCAGGGCCAGCACGACCAGGTCCGCTCCGTCCTCTCCGTCTCCAGCGCGGGCATGCTGATCCGCCGCGACGTCTGGGAACAGCTCGGCGGCTTCGACCGTCACCTGCCCCTGATGCGCGACGACGTCGACCTGTGCTGGCGCGCGCACGCCGCAGGACACAGCGTCCTGGTCGCCCCCGACGCCTCCGTACGGCACGCCGAGGCATCCGCCCGCGAACGCCGCACCGTCGACTGCGTGGGCCGGGGCGTCGCCAACCCGCACCGCGTCGACAAGGCCGGCGCCGTCTACACGATGCTCGCCAACGCCCGGGGGGCCGTCCTCCCGTACGTCCTGCTGCGGCTCGTCGTCGGCACCCTCCTGCGCACGCTCGCCTACCTCGTCGGCAAGGTGCCGGGACAGGCCGTCGACGAAGTCACCGGACTGCTCAGCGTCCTGCTCCGCCCCGGACGCGTCCTCGCCGCCCGCAAAGCGCGCGGCAAGGGCGTGATCGACCCCTCCGAACTGCGCCCCCTGTTCCCGCCGCCCGGCGCCACCCTGCGCGCCACCGTCGAACAGGTCGCGGGCTCCTTCGGCAGCGGCAACGAGGCCGAGACCGGCGGCTCCCGGCACGGCGCCGTCGAGTCGGGACCCGGCGGCGACGACGCCGACTTCCTGGAGGTCGAGCAGTTCGCCCGGGTCAAGAAGGTCGCCCGCAAGCCGGGCCCCGTCCTCTTCGCCCTGCTGCTCCTCGTCGCCCTGGTCGCCTGCCGCGAGCTCCTCGTCGGTGACGCCCTGGCCGGAGGCGCCCTCCTGCCGTCCCCCGAGAGCGCCTCCGAGCTCTGGTCCCGCTACGCCCACTCCTGGCACCCCACCGGCACCGGCGGCACCCAGTCCGCCCCGCCCTACCTGGCACTCCTGGCCTCCTTCGCGACCCTCCTCCTGGGCTCCACGAACGCCGCCCTGACCGTGCTCCTGGTGTGCTCGGTGCCGCTGGCCGGACTCACCGCGTACTTCGCCTCCCGGCCCCTGGTCGAGTCCCGCCTGCTGCGCGCCTGGGCGTCCGTCGCGTACGCCTTCCTGCCCGCCGTCACCGGTGCGCTCGCGGGCGGCCGGATCGGCACGGCAGTCCTCGCCGTACTGCTGCCGCTGATCGCCCGCTGCGCCGTCTCCGCCAGCGGCGCACGCGCCACTGCCGGTGCGCGTTCCAGCTGGCGCTCCGTATGGGCGTACGCACTCCTGCTCACCCTCGCGACGGCGTTCACCCCCGTCGTGTGGCCCCTCGCGGCACTCCTCGGCATCGGCGTCCTGGTGCTGCGGCGCAACGACATCACCGCGTACGCACTGCGCTTTGTGGCGGCGATCGGCACACCACTGCTGGTGCTCGCGCCGTGGTCCCTGTCCCTGCTGACCGAACCTGCCTCCCTGCTGCGCGAGGCGGGCCTTCCCTACGGCGGCGGCGCGGCCACCCCGCTGGACCTCCTGGGCATCAGCCCCGGCGGCCCGAAGACAGCGGGCGGGCTGCTCCTCATCGGCATCGTGCTGGCCGCCCTGGCCGCCCTCCTGCGCGGCGAGCGCCAGTTCGCCGTCCGCAGCGCCTGGGTGGTCGCGATCCTCGCCCTCGTGTTCGCCGTCCTGGCCAACCGCGACGGCTGGGCCGGGCCCGCCACCCTCGTCTACGGCCTCGCCCTGATCGCCGCCACGGTGCTCGGCGCGGACGGCGCCCGTGAACGCGTCGCCTCGCAGAACTTCGGCTGGCGCCAGCCCGTCGCCGTACTGATCGCCGCAGCCGCCGCACTGGGTCCCGTACTGGCCGCCGTCGGGTGGATGTTCGTCGGCGCGGCCGACCCGATCGGCCGCCGCGACCCCGTACAGGTGCCCGCCTTCGTCGCGGAGGAGTCCACCACCCGCGACCAGCCGCGCACCCTCGTGCTCGGCGGCGGCTCCGCCGACAAGGTGGCGTACTCCCTGCTCCGGGGCTCCGGCGGACGTCTCGGCGACGCCGAACTCACCCGAGCGGGCGGCTCCGCCCCGAACCTCGACAAGATCGTCTCCAACCTGGTCGCGGGCTCCGGCGCCGACCAGGCAGGACAGCTCGGCGGCTACGCCGTGCGTTACGTCCTCGTCCGCGACGGCGTCGCCGCCCGGCAGATGAGCCGCGTCCTGGACTCCACCCCCGGCCTCATCCGCCTCAGCCAGCTCGACGGCAGCGCCCTGTGGCGCGTCGAACGCCAGGTCGCCCGCCTCATGATCGTCTCGCCCCGGAAGGGCGCGGAGCCGGTCCCGGTCGCCGCGCAGCCCATCGAGGCGCACACCACCGTCAAGGAGGGCGACGAGGGCCGCGTGCTGCGCCTCGCGGACAGCGCCGCCCCCGGCTGGAAGGCCACCCTCGACGGCCGCGAGCTCACCAAGAAGACCCTCGACGGCTGGGCCCAGGGCTTCGAACTGCCCGCCCAGGGGGGCAAGCTCGACCTGACGTACAAGGCCCCGCTCACCCACACCGCCTGGCTGTGGGCGCAGGGCGCGCTCGCCGTCGTCCTCGTGGTGCTCGCGCTGCCGGGCCGCCGCCGCGAGATCGACGACGACCTGCCCGATTCCGGCGCGGCGGCCGCAGCGGACTTCCCCGCGGCCCCCGTCGAGGGCGAGGGCCGCAGGGCCCGCAGGCTCCGCGCCGCCGCCGAGGCGGAGGCGGAGCAGGCACCGGAACCGGCCCCCGTCGCCGACCCGTACGCCTCCCCGTACCCGGACCAGGAGGGCGCTCCCGACGCCCCCTTCGCCGCGGTGCCCCCCCAGGGCGCGTACGGCGAGTGGGACGCCCAGTCGTACGCCAACGCGGGCGCAGGGCAGGGGCAGGGCCAGTACGGCGCCCAGGACCCCTACCAGCAGCCGCAGCAGGGCTACGGCGACAACGGCTACGACTACGACCCGTACGGCTACACCCAGCAGCCGTCGCAGGACACCCCGGCCCAGGAGCAGCCGCAGCAGCAGCCGTTCGACGCCTTCGGGAACAACACCGGCACAGGCGACGGCGGAAGCACCGGCAGTGGCACCGGCAGTGGCTACTACGGCACCCCCGGCGCCCAGCAGCCCTCGCACGGCCAGCAGCCGCCCGCGTACAGCCCCCAGCCGTACGACCCCTACGCGGACGACCAGGGCGACACCCCGCACGGCTCCGGCGACGGACGCCCGTACGACCCGCAGAACGACCGGCAGCGCCCCGACGGGAGCAACAACCGATGAACCGCACCACCCTCTCCCTGATCGGCGCGGTCGTCGCCCTCGCCGCCGTCACCGGCTTCGCCACGATCGCCGCCCCGTCGGGCGGCCCGGACGCGAAGAGCACCGGGACGGCCGCCGCCCGGCTGCCCGTGGAACGCTCCAGCCTGCTGTGTCCCACGCCCAGCTCCTCCGACCTCGCGGAGACGACGTACACCTCCTTCACGCCCAAGGGCGGCGCGGCGGACGCGAAGCCCGGCACGGCGGAGCTGGCCCCCGCGGCGTCCGGGGGCAAGACCGCCAAAAAGCCCACCATCAGCCTCAAGGTGCCGGGAACGCCCGTTACGGCGTCCGCGAGCGGCCCGGAGTCCCCTGCCCTCGTCGGCACCGCGGACGGCGCTCTGGCGCCCGGCTGGGCGGCCCAGCAGACCACCAAGGTCAACGCCGGGACCGGCCGCGGCCTGCTCGGCGTGAGCTGCTCCGCACCCGACACCGAATTCTGGTTCCCCGGAGTGAGCACCGCCGACACCCGCCAGGACTACGTCCACCTCACCAACCCGGACGACTCCGCCGCCGTCGCCGACATCGAGCTGTACGGCCCCGAGGGCGCCGTCAAGTCCGAGGAGGGGGAGGGCATCACCGTCCCGCCGCACTCCACCGTCCCCGTCCTGCTGTCCACCCTGTCGTCGGCGAAGATCGCCGACGGGACGGTGCACGTCACCACCCGCGCGGGCCGCGTCGGCGCGGCGGTGCAGGCACTGGAGGACAAGGCGGGCGGCGACTGGCTGACCGCCTCCGCCGACCCCTCGGGCAGCGTCGTGCTCCCCGCCGTCCCCGCCGACGCCACCTCCGTGCGCCTGGTGGTGTTCGCCACCGGTGACGCCGACGCCGACGTCAAGGTGAAACTGGCGGGCGCCAACGGCTCCCTCACCCCGGCCGGCGCGGAGTCCCTCCACGTCAAGTCCCGGATGACGGCATCCCTCGATCTGGGCAACGTCGCCAGGGGCGAGGCCGGCGCCCTGGTGCTCACCCCGTCGGAGGGCAACAAGAGCGCCCCCGTGGTGGCCGCCATGCGCGTCGTGCGCGGCCTGAAGGACAAGCAGGAGGTCGCCTACGTCCCCGCGACCGCCCCCGTCGGCGCCCGCTCCACCGCCGCCGACAACAGGGCCCAGAGCTCGGTGCTCTCCCTCACCGCCCCGGGCGCCGCGGGCGAGGTCCGCGTCACGGCCTCGGCGGGCAGCGGCGGCGGCGAGCCCACCACCAAGACCTTCAAGGTCAAGGCAGGCACGACCCTGTCGGTGGCGGCCCCCGTGCCGACCGGTCTGAAGGGCACGTACGCGCTCACCGTGGAGCAGGTCTCGGGCGGCCCGGTGCACGCGGCCCGCATCCTGACGGTCATGGAGGACCGCATTCCGATGTTCACGGTCCAGCCGATGCCGGACGACAAGGGCACGGTCGTGGTCCCCCGGGCCACCAACGACCTCTCGGTCCTGGACGCCGGCTGACCCGGAGGTCCCGGGCGAAGCCCGGGGGAACGAGGGAAGGGCGGATAGGGGACCGGCCCCGCGCAGCGGCCCGCCCCCCACTCACCCGCACAGTCGGAACCCCCGTCAGAACAGGGGCACCAGCACTGGTGCCCCGCACCCACCCGGGAGCCTCACTCCTGCCCGTACCGAGGATCCACCGACTCCGGCGCCAGCCCCAGCAACTCCGCCACCTGCTCCACCACCACCTCGTGCACCAGCAGCGCCCGCTCGTCCCGACTCTTCGTACGGATCTCCACCGGCCGCCGGTAAACCACCACACACGCGGGACGCCCGTCCGCGCCAGGCACCACCCCACCGAGCGGCACGGGCTCGTCCGACCACTCCTCGGCGCCGTCCCCCCCGCCCGCCCGCGGCACGTCGAGCACCAGGAACTCGACCTCGGCCAGCTGCGGCCAACGCCGCTCCAGCCGTTCCACCGAGTCGTGCACGAGATCGCCGAAGACCTCCGCCCTGCTGGCGGAGAGCGGCACCTGGGGCGGCGCGACGGGGCCGCGCATGCCGCGCCCGTGGCGGTCCCGCCTGCGCGGCCGGGGGCCCGTGGGCAGCGGCTGAGCGGCCTGCGGGCCGGGTGCGTGCGGATCGGGGGAGCGGGGCGGTCCGAAACTGTCCATCACTGACGCAGCGTAGCCCTCCGCGGAGCACGGTGATCCAGCTCCCGTCCGGGTACTCCGACTGTCGCAGAATGATCATTCCAGCCAATTACGGGCTCGTTTTCGCACCCGTATACGACCGCGTCCCCCACCGAAGTCGACGCCTTTCCTCCCCGACAAGGACCGCCACAGGGCCCGGCCACCCCCACCCCGGCCACTCTCCCCGCAGGTCAGAACCCCCCTCCCGGCAATACCCGCGCCAGCCGCCCGAGAACGACACGGTGGGGTGACGTCGGGAGAGAGTCGTCGCGGCCCGTTCAAGAGTGCGGTAGCGTCCCACCTCGTGAGCCCTGTACGTCGCTGTTCGCGCACTGCGTGCGGTCGCCCTGCCGTCGCGACACTGACGTACGTCTACGCGGACTCGACCGCAGTCCTCGGTCCGCTCGCCACCTACGCCGAGCCCCACTGCTACGACCTGTGCGCCGAGCACTCCGACCGCCTGACCGCACCCCGCGGCTGGGACGTCGTGCGTCTCACCGACGGCTCCGCACCGGCCCGGCCCAGCGGCGACGACCTCGAAGCCCTCGCCAACGCGGTCCGCGAGGCCGCCAGGCCGCACGACCGCCCCGCCGACCCCGACGCCAACAGTGCGCGCACGGCGAACCCGGCCTCCCCCTCCGCCGCCCGCCGAGGCCACCTGCGGGTGCTCCGCTCGCCCGAGTAGGCACCGCCGCCGGTCCCGCTCCTTCGGCCCAGCCCATAGGAACGTCGCCGTACGCATACCTACGGGTAGTTTGGGTCGTCCGAACAGGACTTTCCGGAGGGGTGGCCCGTGGCTGCAGATCTGTCACAGCTCGTGAAGGCGTACGACGTACGCGGAGTGGTCCCCGACCAGTGGGACGAGCGCCTCGCCGCACTCTTCGGAGCAGCTTTCGTGCAGGTCACCGGCGCGGACGCGATCGCCGTCGGCCATGACATGCGCCCCTCGTCACCCGGCCTCGCGCGTGCTTTCGCCGAGGGCGCGGCGGCCCTCGGCGCGGACGTCACCGAGATCGGCCTCTGTTCGACCGACCAGCTCTACTACGCGTCGGGCGCCCTCGACATCCCGGGCGCGATGTTCACCGCCTCGCACAACCCGGCCCAGTACAACGGCATCAAGATGTGCCGTGCGGGCGCCGCCCCGGTCGGCCAGGACACCGGCCTCGCCGAGATCCGCACCCTCGTCGAGCAGTGGTCCGAGACCGGAGCCCCCACCCCCAGCGCGACGCCGGGAACCCTCACCTCCCGCGACACGTTGGACGACTACGCGGCGCACCTCCTCTCCCTCGTCGACCTCTCCTCGATGCGCCCCCTCAAGGTCGTCGTCGACGCGGGCAACGGCATGGGCGGCCACACGGTCCCCACCGTCTTCGCCTCCCTCCCCATCACCCTCATTCCCCTCTACTTCGAACTCGACGGCACCTTCCCCAACCACGAGGCGAACCCGCTCGACCCGAAGAACATCGTCGACCTCCAGGCCCGCGTGCTCGCCGAGGGCGCCGACCTCGGCCTCGCCTTCGACGGCGACGCCGACCGCTGCTTCGTCGTCGACGAGAACGGCAAGGGCGTGTCCCCTTCCGCCATCACCGCTCTCGTCGCCGCCCGCGAACTGGCGCGCAACGGCGGCCACGGCACCGTGATCCACAACCTGATCACCTCCTGGTCCGTCCCCGAAGTCGTCCGCGAACACGGCGGAACCCCCGTCCGCACCCGCGTCGGCCACTCGTTCATCAAGGCCGAGATGGCCACCCACAACGCCATCTTCGGCGGCGAACACTCGGCCCACTACTACTTCAAGGACTTCTGGAACGCGGACACGGGCATGCTCGCCGCCCTCCACGTCCTGTCCGCCCTCGGCAGTCGGCCCACCCCCCTCTCCGCCCTCCTGGCGTCCTACGACCGCTACACCGGCTCCGGCGAAATCAACTCGACGGTCGCCGACCAGTCCGCCAGCACCGCAGCCGTCGCGGCCGCCTTCGCCTCCCACCCCGACGCCACCGTCGACCACCTCGACGGCCTCACCGTCACCACCCCCGACTGGTGGTTCAACCTCCGCGCCTCCAACACGGAACCCCTCCTCCGCCTCAACGTGGAAGCCCGCGACGAACCCACCATGCTCAAGATCCGCGACAACGTCCTCTCCCTCCTCCACCCCTAACCCCGCCCACCCCCCTCCGCCCAGCCCCCTCGGGCTCCGCCCGCCTTGCCCCCTCGGGCTCCGCCTCGCCGAGCCTCCTTGGGCTCCGCCTCGCCTAGCCCCCTTGGGCTCCGCTTCCGCCGAGCCTCCTTGGGCTCCGCCTCGCCTAGCCCCCTCGGGCTCCGCTTCCGCCTAGCCTCCTTGGGCGGCGGGGCCGCCCCCCCGGGGGCGGAACGGGCGGGCAAGGGGGCGGCCCCCTCCGCTCCGGGCCCACCCCGGAGCACCCCCGCCCCACCCCGAGGGCCCGCACCCACTCACCACCGCGCCTGCGGAGCCCCCACCCCAAGGGCCCCCACCCCCACCCCACCCCAGCGATAAGCTGACACAGCCCGACCGAGCCCCGCCAAACCCCCCGAAGGGACCACCCCCATGCCACTCGAAGCCGGCCTCCTGGAGATCCTCGCCTGCCCGGCCTGCCACTCCCCCCTGAGCGACGAGTCGGCAGCGGACTCCCCGGAACTGATCTGCACCAGCAAGGACTGCGGCCTCGCCTACCCCGTCCGGGACGGCATCCCGGTCCTCCTCGTCGACGAGGCCCGCCGCCCCTCCTGATCCGTTACGTTCCAAGCCCGGCCGCCCCAGGACCACCCGGCCGGGCCAGAGCTCCCCAACCCCAAGCCCCACCCCCCCCACGCCCTCCACGCAAGGCCCGAGTCCTCACCCGCCCCAGGCGATCGGAGGCCCCACCCCATGCTCGACGACTCCCTGCTCGACAACCCGGAAGCGCTGGCCCGCACCGACCACCGCGGCCTCCTCCGAGGAGCCGCCGAGGCCGGAGCCCGGGTCCGCACCGCCATCCGGCACGCCACCGAAGCCGGCCTCGCCGACCTCAAGCCCGACGGCCGCCCCCGCGCCGTACTGATCGCGGGCCCCGGCGTCGCCGCCACAGGCGTGGCAGACCTGCTGGCCTCCCTCGCAGGCGCCAGCTGCCCGGTCACGAGCCTCCTCCCGACCGGCGTCGCCCCCGCCGCAGGCGCCCTGCGCTGGGCCCTTCCCGGCTGGGCGGGCTCCGTCGACCTCCTCCTCATCGTCACCACGGACGGCACCGAACCCGGCCTCGCCCTCCTCGCCGAACAGGCTTACCGCCGAGGCTGCACCGTTGTCGCCGTCGCCCCGCCCCGCTCCCCGCTGAGCGAGACCCTCACCACCGCGCACGGCCTCCTCGTCCCTCTGGCCACCGCACCGTACGAAGAGACGAACGACGGCTCCAGTGCGGCCCCCGGCCCCCTCTGGGCCCTCCTCACCCCGCTCCTCGTCCTCCTGGACCGCGTCGGTCTCCTCTCCGCGCCCCTCACCACCCTCCAACTCGTCGCCGACCGCCTCGACCGCACCGCCGAACGCTGCGGCCCCGCGATCGTGACCCACAGCAACCCCGCCAAGACCCTCGCCTCAGAACTCGCCGCATCGCTCCCGCTCGTCTGGACCGAAGGCAGCCTCGCGGGTCCGGTCGGCCGCCGCTTCGCCGCAGTCCTCGCCGAACTCGCCGGCCGCCCGGCCCTCGCCGCCGAACTGCCCGGAGCCCTGCCCGCCCACGGCATGCTGCTCACCGGCGCGTACACGGCCGGGGCCGACTCGGACGACTTCTTCCGCGACCGGCTGGACGACCCGCAGCCCCTGCGCCCCCGCGTGGTCCTCCTCCGCGACCGCCCCACCGGCGGCCTCTCCGCGGCCCCCGCCGCCCGCGAACTGGCCCTGGGCCACGACACGCCCCTCAGCGAGCTCGAACCCCAAGAGGGCAGCGACCTGGAAAGCCTCGCCGAACTCCTCGCCGTCACCGACTTCGCGACCGCCTACCTCACCCTCGCCACCGCCTCACCTCCCTCCGACTGACACCGCTTCGACTTCTCTCCCCGTACCGCTCGAACCCCTCTCTTCTCTTCTCCTCCACGGACTCGTTGCCAGGACTTCCCTGCTGCTCCCGAGGATCGAGTCCGACCCACGGCCCCGGACCGGAAAGAGCCACCATGGATCGCCTCGCCAACACCGTGCGCCCCTACGCCTGGGGTTCCGTGACCGCCATCCCGGAACTCCTCGGCACCGAGCCCACCGGCGAACCGCAGGCCGAACTCTGGATGGGTGCCCACCCCGGCGCACCCTCCCGTCTCGCCCGCCCCGCCCCCGGCACGGACGCTGCCACGACCGGCCGAGCCCAGGACCAGGACGTGGGCTCCCCGGAGCTGAGGGCGCTCTCCGACGTCATCGCCACCGACCCCGAGGGCGAGCTCGGTCCGGCAGCGGTCGAGAAGTTCGGCCCGCGGCTGCCGTTCCTCTTCAAGGTGCTCGCCGCCGGAGCACCGCTCTCGTTGCAGGTCCACCCGAACCTCGCCCAGGCGCAGGAGGGGTACGCCGACGAAGAACGACGCCAAGTCCCGATCGACGCCCCCGACCGCAACTACAAGGACGCCAACCACAAACCCGAACTCATCTGCGCTCTCACCGAGTTCAACGGTCTGTGCGGCTTCCGAGTTCCCACGGAATCGGCCGATTTCTTCGACGCCCTCGGCGTCGACTCCCTCAAGCCGTACGCCGACCTCCTGCGCGCCCACCCCGAAGAAGCCGCACTCCGCGAAGCCCTCACCGCCATCCTCACCGCGGACCGCACCGAAACGGCAGCCACCGTCACCGCGACCGCCGCAGCTGCCTCCCGCCTGGCCTCCGACCCCACCACCCCGCCCGCCGAGGCGGCGGCCCACGCGGCGTACGCCTCCCTCGCCCACCACTTCCCCGGCGACCCCGGCGTCCTCGCCGCGATCCTCCTCAACCACGTACGACTCCAGCCCGGCGAAGCCCTCTTCCTCGGCGCCGGAGTTCCCCACGCCTACATCGACGGACTCGGCGTGGAGATCATGGCCAACTCCGACAACGTCCTCCGCAGCGGCCTCACCCCCAAACACGTCGACGTCCCCGAACTCCTGCGCGTCGTCCGCTTCGAGGCCACCGACCCCGGCGTCCTCCGCCCCGAAGCCACCGCCGACGGCGAAGAGCTCTACGCGACCCCGATCGACGAGTTCCGCCTCTCCCGCTACGTCCTCCCCGAAGGCGCGGCCCCGATCCACCTTCCCCACGGCGCACCGCAGATCCTCCTCTGCACCGCCGGCACCCCGGCCGCGGGCGACCTGCCCCTCACTCCCGGCGGGTCCGTCTTCGTACCGGCAGGTGAAAAGACCGAACTGTCCGGCCCCGGTACGGTATTCCGCGCCACCGTGGTCGTCTGACGAACCAGCAGCCTCCGCAGCCCCGCCAAGCTGCAACAATGTGCCGCCACACCCACCGCGGCGCTCGGGCCGCAGCACCCAGGACATCCAGGAAGGAACCCTGCACCCATGAGCGCGTCAGGCGGCACCAAGGCAATCGTGGCGGCACTCGCAGCCAACCTCGCGATCGCCGTAGCAAAGTTCGTGGCGTTCCTCTTCAGCGGCTCGTCCTCGATGCTCGCGGAGAGCGTCCACTCGCTCGCCGACTCCGGCAACCAGGGCCTGCTCCTGCTCGGCGGCAAGAAGGCCAAGCGCGAAGCCACCCCGGAACACCCCTTCGGCTACGGCCGCGAGCGCTACATCTACGCCTTCCTCGTCTCCATCGTCCTGTTCACCGTCGGTGGCATGTTCGCCATCTACGAGGGCTACGAGAAGATCCACGAGCCGCACGCGATCGAAGCCTGGTACTGGCCGGTCGGCGTCCTCGTCTTCGCCATCATCGCCGAGAGCTTCTCGTTCCGGACGGCCATCAAGGAGTCCAACCACACCCGCGGCAGCCAGTCCTGGAAGGACTTCATCCGCCGCGCCAAGGCCCCGGAACTCCCCGTCGTCCTCCTCGAAGACCTCGGCGCCCTGGTCGGCCTGGTCCTCGCCCTCGGCGGCGTCGGCATGGCACTCCTGACCGGCAACGGCGTCTGGGACGGCATCGGCACCCTCTGCATCGGCATCCTGCTGATCATCATCGCGATCGTTCTCGCCGCCGAGACCAAGTCACTCCTGCTCGGCGAGGCCGCCGGCACCGACGAGGTCGACAAGATCAAGGCCGCGATCGTCGACGGTGACACCGTCACCCGCGTCATCCACATGCGCACGCTCCACCTCGGCCCCGAGGAACTCCTCGTCGCCGCCAAGGTCGCCGTCCAGCACGACGACACGGCCGCCGAGGTGGCCGCCGCGATCAACGCCGCCGAGGAACGCATCCGCGCCGCCGTCCCGATCGCCCGCGTCATCTACCTGGAGCCCGACATCTACAGCGAGTCCGCGGCCGCCGCAGGCGACAACCCGGCCCGCACACCCGGCGGCCCCACCCCGGACAAGACCCTCTGACCGAAATCCTGTTCCGCCCGCTGAAGGCCCCGCCGCTCCGGCGCGGGCCTTCAGCCGTTTCCCGACCGTACGTTTTCGGCCCCGCCACCCGCGTCACACGGCCCGCACGGCACCTCCGCGACCAGCACCGGACGCTCCAGGGGGCCTCGAACATCCCGAAATGCCCTGCCCCGCAACGTGACTTCCGCCGAGCCGGACTCCAGGGGCGGACTGGGGCCCGCTGGGCCGATCGGTGTAAGTTCGTAACCCTAGCCAGACGTCGCTGCTGATGGCGGTCGGGCGGTCCGCAGGACCGGCCGAGGGAGAGAGGGCCTCCGACGGACTGCGCTGCGAGTGCTCGGGCATTCGTATGCCCGACGCCGCAGATCAGCCGCAACCGCCTCGAACCACCTCACGAGGAGCAGCACTTCATGACGACTGTCGCCACCGGCCAGGACTTCAAGGTCGCCGACCTCTCCCTCGCCGCCTTCGGCCGCAAGGAGATCACTCTCGCCGAGCACGAGATGCCCGGCCTGATGTCGATCCGTAAGGAGTACGCCGCCACCCAGCCCCTCGCTGGCGCCCGGGTCACCGGCTCCCTCCACATGACCGTCCAGACCGCGGTCCTCATCGAGACCCTGGTCGCCCTCGGCGCCGAGGTCCGCTGGGCCTCCTGCAACATCTTCTCCACCCAGGACCACGCCGCCGCCGCCATCGCGGTCGGCCCGAACGGCACCCCCGAGGCCCCGCAGGGCGTCCCGGTCTTCGCCTGGAAGGGCGAGACCCTGGAGGAGTACTGGTGGTGCACGGAGCAGGCCCTGACCTGGCCGAACACCCCCACCGGCGGCCCGAACATGATCCTGGACGACGGTGGCGACGCCACCCTCCTCGTCCACAAGGGCGTCGAGTTCGAGAAGGCCGGCGCCGCCCCGGACCCCTCCACCGCGGACTCCGAGGAGTACGCCCACATCCTCACGCTCCTCAACCGCACCCTCGGTGAGAGCCCCCAGAAGTGGACCCAGCTCGCCTCCGAGATCCGTGGCGTGACCGAGGAGACCACCACCGGCGTCCACCGCCTGTACGAGATGCACCGGGACCAGACCCTCCTCTTCCCGGCCATCAACGTGAACGACGCCGTCACCAAGTCGAAGTTCGACAACAAGTACGGCTGCCGCCACTCCCTCATCGACGGCATCAACCGCGCCACCGACGTCCTCATCGGCGGCAAGGTCGCAGTCGTCTTCGGCTACGGCGACGTCGGCAAGGGCTGCGCCGAGTCCCTCCGCGGCCAGGGCGCCCGCGTCATCGTCACCGAGATCGACCCCATCTGCGCCCTCCAGGCCGCGATGGACGGCTACCAGGTCGCCACCCTCGACGACGTCGTCGAGACGGCCGACATCTTCATCACCACGACCGGCAACAAGGACATCATCATGGCCGCCGACATGGCCAAGATGAAGCACCAGGCCATCGTCGGGAACATCGGCCACTTCGACAACGAGATCGACATGGCCGGCCTGGCCAAGACCCCTGGCATCGTCAAGGACGAGGTCAAGCCCCAGGTGCACACCTGGAAGTTCCCCGACGGCAAGGTCCTGATCGTCCTGTCCGAGGGGCGTCTCCTGAACCTGGGCAACGCCACCGGCCACCCGTCCTTCGTGATGTCCAACTCCTTCGCGGACCAGACCCTCGCCCAGATCGAGCTGTTCACCAAGCCGGAGGAGTACCCGACCGACGTCTACGTGCTCCCCAAGCACCTCGACGAGAAGGTCGCCCGCCTCCACCTCGACGCCCTCGGCGTCAGGCTGACGACCCTCCGCAAGGAGCAGGCCGACTACATCGGCGTCCCGGTCGAGGGCCCGTACAAGCCGGACCACTACCGCTACTGATCCGACCGGCACCACGCCGTTCCCCAGCAGCAGACAGCCCAGCTGTCCCGCAGGCCCCCGGTACTGGCTACCGGGGGCCTGCCCCGTCCCGGAACCCCTCGCGCACCCGGACCCCAGGCCCGGGCACGTCGACCTCCGGCCCCTCACGCTCACGCCCCGGACGACAGGCCCCCCGTACGATCCGACGTGCCGACACCCGGCCCAAGCCCCCGACCCCTGAACCCTGACCCCGCCACCGGATTCCGTACGACCGGCGGCCCGTCCGAAACCCGACCCGACGCGCCCGACGACCTGCGCGTCCCCGACGCACTTGCCCCCGCACGCCCGCGCCCCCGCAGGGCCAAGCCCTCAAGAGACCCGAAGGACCCGAAGCACCCCATGCCCCGCGGCCGGTATTCGCTCCACGATCCCCATGACCACACCCCTCTCGGCGAAGAACACTTCCACTGCGCGCCCGGCCCCTCCGGCTGGCGCTACGTCTCCCAGACCACCACCCCTTCCGGCGACCACGCCGGCTCCGTCGACCTCGCCCTCGACGACCTCGGCCGCCCCATCCGCCTCGAACTCCACGCTTCGAGCTGGCAGGTCCGGGGTGCCGCCCTGGACGGCGTCACCTGGGTCCGTACCGACCCGACCGGAGTTCACGCCACCGAAGGCAATGTGCGCGCCCACGCCTTCACCGGCACTTCCCCGGCATTCCTGGTCGCTCTCACCCGTCTCCTGCGCCTCACCCCCACTTCCCCCGCCACTCGCGTCCGCCTGGTCGCCTTCACAGACCCGGTCCTGGCACCACGTACGCTCGACCAGTCCTGGTCCTTGGTGAAAAGCGAAGCACACGCCACTGACAACGGCCCCCTGATGGTGGACGAGTACCAGGTCAACGCCCTGGACACCGGTGAACAACACCAGATCCACATCGCGGGCGACGTCGTCCTCTCGGCCCCCGGGATCGAACTGGAACACCTGGAAACCCCGCCCTCGGTCTTCCCCACCGAACCGACGGACCCGGACGCCGCAGCCTTCTAGTGTGATGCGCCGGAAAACTGAGGTGTAAGTGGCTAGGGTGTTTTCATGTCGCCGGGGCCTCTTGCTGTTGAAGTTGTGCTGTCTGTTGGTGAGTTGGCTGAGCTGACCCGCTGGGCAGGCGGGGCGGAGGGGCCCCGTCTGGCTGAGCGGGCCCAGATTGTACTTGCGTGTGCGCAGGGGCTGCCGACAGTGCAGGTGGCGGCGAAACTCGGTGTGGCGGCGGATACGGCCCGCAAGTGGCGTTCGCGGTTCGCCGCCCGGCGCATCGCCGGGCTGGCGGACGCGCCGCGGCCGGGGCGGCGCAAGCCGGAGCTGGTGCTGTCCGGGGTCGAGCGCGCGGAGCTGACGCGCTGGGCCAGGCGGGCGAAGACCGCGCAGTTCCTGGCGTTGCGCGCGAAGATCGTGCTGCGGTGTGTGGAGGAGGGCACGAACAAGGAGATCGCCGCCGAACTCGGTGTCGCGCACGCGACGGTCAACCGATGGCGGTCGAGATTCATCCGCCTGCGGCTGGACGGGCTGACCGATGAGCCGCGTCCCGGCCGGCCGCCCTCCATCCTCCTGGACCAGGTCGAGGAGGTGCTCACCGCGACCCTGGAATCCACCCCGGGCAAGGACACCCACTGGTCGCGGGCGTCGATGGCCCGGCATTCCGGCCTGTCGAAATCGACGATCGGACGGATCTGGAAGAAGTTCGACCTCAAACCGCACCTCCAGGACGCGTTCAAGCTCTCCACCGACCCGCAGTTCGCCGCCAAGGTCGTCGACGTCGTCGGCCTGTACCACCACCCGCCCGAGAAGGCGGTCGTGCTGTGCGTGGACGAGAAGTCCCAGATACAGGCGCTGGACCGCTCCCAGCCCGTGCTGCCGATGATGCCGGGCATGCCCGAGCGCCGTACCCACGACTACTACCGGCACGGCATCACCAGCCTGTTCGCCGCCTTCAACATCGCCGACGGCACCGTCATCTCGGCACTGCACCGCCGCCACCGGGCCATCGAGTTCAAGAAGTTCCTGACCCGGATCGACAAGGCGGTGCCCGCCGGACTCGACGTGCACCTGGTATGCGACAACTACGCCACCCACAACACCGCCGAGATCAGGACCTGGCTCGGCAAACACCCCCGCTTCCACGTCCACTTCACCCCCACCGGCTCCTCCTGGATGAACCAGGTCGAGCGTTGGTTCGGCCTGCTGACCGACAAGCTCATCCGCCGCGGCGTCCACACCTCGGTGAAGGCCCTGGAGGACGACATCCGCGCCTGGATCGGCACCTGGAACGAGAACCCGCAGCCCTTCACCTGGACCAAGACCGCCGACGAGATCCTCAACTCCCTCGCCGACTACCTCACGAAGATCGCACCACCCCACACCAGGACTACCTAGCCACTTACACCTCAGTTTTCCGGCGCATCACACTAGCCGGGCGGCGCGAAACCGGTAGCCGCAGGCTTCCCGCTCTCCCCTCCCCCCGAGGCCCTTCCCGTCGACGCCGACGTCGACGCAGCCCCCGGCCCCCCGGCCTCCGCCCCACCAGGACCAACCGGCTCCGAGCCCCGAGCCGCCCCCAGGCCCCGCGCATTCCACGAACCGCTTCCTGCCCCAGTAGTCCCGGCAGCCCCACTTCCCGCTCCCGGCATGCTCACCTCCGGCGACCCAACCGCCGCCGCCATCGCCGCCCCCGGAGCGCTCAGCGCCCGCTGCACGTCCCGCATCTGCCGCTCCTGCACCACAGCAGCCAAGTAGGCCGCCGCTGGCACCTCCTGAGGCACGGCCACCCCGGTGCAAGCCGCCAGATCCCCGGCCAGTCGCCCCGCCATGGCCGCCCCGACCTGCGGGTCCAACTGCTGCATACGCGTCAGGTACTGCCGTACGGCAAGCCACAATCCGTCCGGCACCCGCGACAGATCCAACC